>JAENIX010000104.1 GCA_016844415.1 Actinomycetota bacterium
CGCGTCGTCCGTGTATCCCGACGTGAAAAGAACCTTCGTCTCCGGATGGAGCAGGACCATGTACTCCGCCAATTCCCGGCCGTTCATCCCCGGCATCACCACGTCCGTCATGAGAAGGTCGATCCGTTTCACGTGTTCCCTGGCCAAGACGATCGCTTCGTCGCCGTTCGAGGCCTTCAACACCGTGTATCCCAACCGTTCAAGCAGAGTGACGCACACGTCCCTGACGAAGTCCTCGTCCTCCACGACCAACACCGTCTCGTAACCTTCCGGCAGGTCCGCCGGCCCGTTATCCCTCTTCGGCTTCGGAACCTCCCCCTCAAATCTCGGAAGGAAGATCTTGAACGTCGTCCCTTTTTTCTCCTCCGAAGATACCTCGATGGAGCCGCCCGACTGTCTCACCGCCCCGTAGATCGTCGAAAGGCCGAGCCCCGTTCCGCTTCCCATGGGTTTGGTGGTGAAGAACGGCTCGAATATATGCTCCCTTATCTCCTCGCTCATCCCGTGCCCCGTGTCGGTCACTTCCAGCATCACGAATCGCCCGGGCACGGCGTCGGGATGGCGGGCGCTGTAGCCGGCGTCCAGGTCCACGTTCACGGTCTCGATGAGCAGCTTCCCGCCGTTCGGCATCGCGTCGCGTGCGTTCACCGCCAGGTTGACCAGGATCTGCTCTATCTGTCCTGGATCGACCTTCACGATGCCCAGGCCTACGCCGGGGACGGTCCGCAATTCTATGTGTTCTCCGATCAGGCGGGCAAGCATCGACTTCATGCCGGCTATCAGGTCGTTCAGGTCCAGGACCTTCGGCTCGATGATCTGCTTGCGGGAGAATGCAAGCAGCTGCTGCGTCAATCGGGCCGCCCTCTCGGAGGCCTTTTTCGCCTCGACGAGCATGCCCGCCGACGGGTCGGACGGGGATAGCTTCATCAGAGCAAGCGATATGTTGCCGATGATCGCAGTGAGAAGGTTGTTGAAATCGTGCGCAACGCCGCCAGCCAGCCGTCCCACCGCCTCCATCTTCATCGCCTGCTGAAGCTGGGCCTGCAGTTTCTCCTTCTCCTCATCCGCCTTTTTGCGGTCGGTGATGTCCGAAAAGATGCATGCGAACTGATTGGGGACCGGCCGGAAGGCCGTCACCAGGAAATGCTTGCCGATATCCGCGGAGTAATCCTCGAAGTACGCGGGCTGCCCCGTCAGGGCCACGCGGCCGTAGGTCTCGATCCAGGATCGCTCGATGCCGGGGACAACTTCCTTTACGGTCCTGCCCACTATGTTTTCCACCTTCAATCCAGTCATCCGCTCGAATGCCGGGTTGACGGCCAGGAAACGGTAGTCGGCCGGATCGCCCTTCGCGTCGCAGATTATTTCGTGCTGTGCGAACCCGTCCAGCATCTCGTGGAAGAGCGTCTGGTAGTTTTCCTCCGCCTTTTTGCGGTCGGTGATATCGAGCGTAAGTCCGAGGATGTATTGCTCGCCCGCTACGTCGATCAGTTCTGATATTACGATCACATTTCTGATCTCTCCCGACTTTGTGCGGAAGGTTGATTCGAAACCATCGACCCTGCCGCGCTTGCGCAGGATTTCGACCATCCTGGCGCGGTCATCGGGATTCGCCCACATGTTCAGCATCAGGGGATTGCGTCCGATCACCTGTTCACGGTCGTAGCCGAACAGGCGCAGGAAAGCATCGTTGATGTCCAGAAAATATCCGTCGGACAGCCGGGTAAGACTGATGCAGACGGGGCTGGCGCGAAAGACGGTTGCAAATCGATTCTCGCTCCTGCGCAGCTCCTCAACCGCCCACTTGCGTTCTGTGATGTCCTGCATGAGCGCCAGGACATAAACGGTTTCCTTTTCCCCCCGGAGGACCGAAGTGGAGATGCTCACAAGGCGTTTTTCCCCGTCGGATCGGGTGATCTCCCATTCTTCGCCCTTAAGGTTATCTCCATGCCGCATCCGGTCCATGCGTTCCATCGCCCGTGCCTGAAGGTCGGGGTCGGGGTAGACGGCCTGATACCAGCCCAGGCGATTGATTTCCTCCATGGAGTAACCGGTGATCTCCTTCATCCGGCTGTTCCAGACCGTAAACCTGATATGGGGATATTCCGGAAGGTTATGGCAGACGCAAATCCCCTCGGCGGCACCCTCGACTATCCCTTCCTGAAACGCCAGTTGGGTTCTTAGCACTTCCTCCGCCCTTTTGCGCTCCGCCTCCCGGAGGGTCCGGTAGAGAAGGGCGATCATGGCGCCGACAAGCAGGATGAAAAGGCCTCCCACGACAATGAAGACCCCAGCCCTGTACCGCGCCTCTGCCAGGGCCTCGGATGTATCTATCTTGTCAACCATGAACCAGGGGGTCCCGGGAATAGAGCGGAGGTCGGCAAGCACTTCGACGCCGCGATAGTCTCTTCCCTCGAACATCCCCCGCCTGCCGAGCGCCGCTTGCACGGCCGGAAGGTCGGTCTGCGTAAGCGGCATGCGCAGGGAGAGAGCAGTCCCGGGACGGTGGCGGAGATTGTTCAGGAAAAGGACGTCCTTCCCCTCGATGCGGACCAGGAGCGTTTCCGAGGTTTTGCTGGGGAAAGGTCTGAACCGGATCAGAGGATACAGGAACTCCTTCGCATTTCCCTGCAGGACAATCACCGCCAGCGGTTTCCCTCCAGGATCCATGACGGGGGCCACGACGTCGATGAAAATGTCCCCGTTCAACCTTGCGTAAAAATCGCGCAACACCGGTTTCCCGCCGGCGACGGCCTCCTCCACCACCCGATTTGTGGGCAGGTTCTGAGGTTCCGCATCCTCTTTAAGGGACAGCAGAATGCGGCCGTCGGTGGCGAGCAGGTAGATATTCTCGTACATGCCGCCTTCCCACATGTCGACGAGCCGTTTCCGTATGGCGGCCCGTGGACCGGGGGCTCCGGGATTCCGGTGGATCTCCGCAATCGCGTTTCCCACCACGGGGCCGCTCATCACGTTGCGTGCGTCGGAGAAACGTTCACGCAGCCATCTATTGACCTGGTCGCTCTTCATTTCAGCGACGGCGGCAATTTCCTTGTAATGGTTGGCCTTGAAAAATTCTCTCTCGGACCGGTAATGCCAATAACCCACTACTACGAGGCCGACGACGATCAAGGCAACAAATACCAACCAGTAGCGGGGAGAAACGCTTTGAAGGATCGATGGGAGGGAGTTTCTGTTAAAGTGTGGTTCTTCCTTCACGAATCCTCACTTGTGTGTACGGTCCTCAATCGGAAATCATTACTGCATCAATTAACGCATATTCCACACAGGGATGCAATCATGCGAACATCATGCGAACGGCCTTCTGATCCGTTGCCGGTTATGCCGTTGCGGGCTTCCGGCGGTGATATAATCCGTCCATGCGGAAGCGCCGGGGTTCGCGGCTTCTCCTTGCCTTATCCCTTTTCGCGTGCGTGGCCGTCGCGCTGTTTCTCGGCGCGTCGATTCCCGAGATGATCGCCGGGCTCGCGGGGATCGCCTCCAGGACCGTTCGCCTCGTCCTGAAGGTCGTAGGCGTGGTTGTCGCCCTTCCGATCGCGTTTTACCTTGTGGAGCGCATGTTCCTCGATCGCAGCCGCCGCGACGAATAACCCCATTACTTAATTTTCAGGAACGTCCCCTGTTTTTTAAGTTATTTTAGGGTGAGGGTGAGGCGGGATTCCGTGTTCGCGCCGATATCCTCCCTGTCGGTCCAGGCGGGGTGGGTCTTCCCCGACAGCCAGAGGGCGCTCTGGTCCCGGTAGTGGCGCTCGAAGAAGTGGCCGGAGGCCCCGGTCGTGATGACTGAGCGGGCGTCCGACCGGAACCCCAGCGGAACCACCTGGCGCATCGACGGCCCCACAAGGACCGAGAAGTCGGTTCCGTGCCGGAACTCCTGCTTGAACACGGTTTTGCCGTCGCCCGGAACCGGCGAAGGCCCGATGTTGAACCAGCGCTCGAGGTACCTGGATTTCCCGAAGGGATGCTCGAAGGTGACCTGGTGCAGGCGGCCCCACGTCCAGGTCGATTCGGCGCCGCCCAGCCGGTTCTTCAGGAACGACATCGCGGATATGAGGGCGCGCGCCACGACGTCCTCGAGGGAGTCCTTCCTTCCCGTCCCCTCCTTCACGAGAAAGGACGAGTCCCCCCGCTCGATCGCGCGATCCATCGCGTTCCACGCCAGGCGCGAGGAACGCGCGAAGTCCTCGTAAAGTTCGTCCCCCATGTCGTCCAGGAAAAGGCTTTCGATCAGTTTCTCGTAGAAGACTTCGTAGAGGACCGCGCCCCGGCTGTCCGCGCCCGCCGCAAGGTCCCACTCGGACAGGATCTTCGCGGCGTCGCGGAACGACGCCGATTCCGCCTCCCGCTTCCTCGCCACCTGGATCGCAAGCTTGACCGTGTCCGCCGCCTGGGACAGGAGGACGTCGTTCTGCATCCGCTCGAACGATTCCACCGAAAACTTTTCCTTCGAGCGGAGCAGCGCGAAAAGACGCTTCCCCCGGTCCGGAGGTTCATAGAGCCGGGAGAGGTAATGCGGGAAAGACCGCCCCGCGGGAGGGAAGTTGGCCGCGACGACGAACCCTTCCGGAGGGTTCCATGTTTTCGGGTTGCCGGAAAACGGGACGAATCCCTTCCAGTCCCATTCCCCGGTGTCGCCCGGAACCGGTAGGAGGCGGTCGCCCCCCTTTCTTACGGGAATCCTCCCCGCCATCACCACGCCGATGTTGCCCGCGTCGTC
>JAENIX010000105.1 GCA_016844415.1 Actinomycetota bacterium
CGGTCGGCTGCGGGCTTCATAAGCGAGCAGTGAAACGGCGCGCTGACGGGAAGCGGCAGAACCCTTTTCGCCCCCGCCGTCCACGCCGCCTTGCTCGCCGCGGCAACCGCATCCGCACCGCCGGAGATGACTATCTGGTCCCCCCCGTTGAAATTCGCCGGCTCCACGACGCCCTTGGCAGCACCCGCACGGCACGCTCCTTCAACCCATTCACGGGAAAGCCCGATGATCGCGGCCATCGCCCCCTCTCCCACCTTGACCGCCTCCTGCATGTGCCTGCCACGCAAGCGAAGAATGCGTGCGGCGGCGCCCACGGTCAGCACTCCCGCCGCCACAAGCGCGGAGTATTCCCCGAGGGAATGTCCGGCGGCGCATATCGGCCGTATCCCCGTTTCATCCGACAGAACGCGGAACGCGGCGACGCTAACAGTGAAGATCGCCGGCTGCGTGTTCTCGGTCAGGCGCAGATCTTCCTCGCTCCCCTTGAAACAGAGGGCGGCGATGTCCATCCCCGCGGCCTCGGACGCTTCATCGAAGACGGCGCGCGCAGCCGGGAAGGCTTCGTGCAGCTCCCTGCCCATGCCCGCGAACTGCGACGCCTGCCCCGGAAATATCAGTCCTATCCCCATCGCCGCGCCCGTCACATGCGCAGGAGCGCGGAACCCCAGGTGAGCCCGCCTCCGAACGCAACCAGGAGCACAAGGTCTCCCTTCGAATAGCGTCCCTGGCTCTTCGCTTCCGCAAGGGCGATCGGGATGGAGGCAGCCGAGGTGTTTCCGTACCGCTCAAGGTTCATGAACACCTTTTTCTCGGGAACTCCCATCCGTTTGCCCACGGCGCTGACTATCCGCTGGTTCGCCTGGTGGGGGATGAACAGGGCGACGTCCTCCACCCCCACGCCGTTACGCTCAAGCGCTTCGAGGCTGACCTCCGCCATCCGGGTCACCGCATGCTTGAAAGTTTCATTCCCCAACATTTTTATGAAGTTCGTCCGGACCGTGGAAGTGCCAGGATTGCAGGGATCGATCGTGCCGCCGCCGGGACAGTGGATAAGCTCCCAGAGGTTTCCGTCCGAATGGAGGTGGCAGCTTAAAACCCCTTCGCCTTCTTCGCACTCCGCAAGCACCACCGCGCCCGCGCCGTCACCGAACAGTATGCATGTCGACCGGTCGGTGTAATCCACGACCGAGGAGAGGATTTCCCCCCCGACGACCAGCCCTTTCTTCCCGCGCCCGGAGCGGATCAGCGCATCGGCCACAGAGAGGGAGTAGATGAACCCCGAGCACGCCGCGCCGAGGTCCATCGCATAAGCCTGAGCTGCCCCGAGTCCCATCTGAACGAAACAGGCCGTGGAGGGGAACGGCATGTCCGGAGTGAGGGTCCCCACCACCACGAAGTCCAGTTCCTTCGGGTCGACGCCGGCGTCCGCAAGCGCCCGCCTGGACGCTTCGAGGCACAGCTCGGAGGTTCCGGTCCCCGGCTCGGCGACGTGGCGCACCTTGATCCCGGTCCTCGTGGAGATCCACGAGTCGGTCGTGTCGACCATTTTCGCCAGGTCGTCGTTTGTAAGCGTTTTCGGCGGAACGTACATTCCAACGCCGATGATCCTTGAACCCACCTTTACATCCCCCCCCTGGTCGCGGCGTCCCGCCTTAATCGGCCGTCGCCGTTACGTCCCGTTCGTGACCACTGCGCGCCATGGAGGCCGTGATCTCCTCCTCCACGCCGCACTTGTGCAGCGAGCCGGCGAAACGGATCCCGTTCCTCACCGCTTTCATATCGGAAGACCCGTGGCAGATCACCACTCCGCCCTTCACTCCCAGCAGGGGAGCCCCGCCGTACTCGGCGTAATCGAGCCGCTTCTTCACGCTTCGGATCGCACCCCCGGCGAGCGCCGCCCCCAGCTTCGCAAGCGCCGATTTCCCTATCTCGTCCTTCAGGAAATGTCCGAGCGCGGACGCCATCCCTTCCATCGTCTTCAGCGCGACATTCCCCACGAATCCGTCGCTGACGAAGACATCCGCCTTTCCGGTGAAAAAGTCGCGCCCTTCCACGTTCCCGATGAAATTAAGGCCCGTTCGCCTGAAAAGGGCGCCGGTTTCACGCGTCAGGTCCGACCCCTTTATCTCCTCCTGCCCTATGCTCAACAGGCCGATCCTCGGGTGTTGGATCCGGAGGAGAGTCCTCGCGTATGCGTCCCCCATGTACCCGAACTGCACAAGATGCGCGGGCTTGCAATCGACGTTCGCCCCGGCGTCTATCAGAACGATGGGACCCGTGGGCGTGGGAATCGTCGCCGTAATAGCCGGGCGATCTATCCCTTTTATCTTTCGCAGGACGTAGAGGGCGCCCGCCATCACCGCGCCGGAGTTCCCGGCGCTGACGAAGGAAGAGGCCTTCCCTTCCACCACAAGGTTCAAACCCACGCGGATGGAGGATTCCTTCTTCTTGCGGATGGCCACGACCGGGATTTCGCACATATCCACGACCTCGGAAGCGTGCACAATCTCGATCCGTCCGCTGCCGATATCGCAGGAGCCAAGCTCGTCGCGGATCATGTCCTCCCGGCCGACAAGGATGACCGGTATGTCCAGTTCCCGCGCAGCCTGCACCGCCCCCCGGACCACCTCGCGCGGAGCGTGGTCCCCCCCCATGGCGTCAACGGCTATTTTCATCGGAGGAAGGTACGGAAGGCCGTCAGTCCTTCGCAATGACTTCCCGGCCGTTGTAGGTTCCGCAATTCGGACATACCACATGCGGCCGTTTGGTCTGCTTGCACTGCGGGCAAATGCAGCGTGCGGGGTCGGTCAGTTTCTTGTGTGTCCGCCGCTTGTCCCTGCGGCATTTCGATCCCCGTCGTTTTGGATTCGGCATTCTCTACTCCTTTTCTGTCTTCGGGTTCCCTATATTCCTCAACGCGTCGAACGGCCTGTCCGCCTGCCTGCCGGAACACCCGCATTCGTTCCGGTTCAGGTCGGCGCCGCATTCAGGGCAGATCCCCCTGCACCCCTCGGCGCATAAAACCTTCAGAGGCAGCGCAAGGGCAACCTGCTCCAGGATTATATCGTTTACCTCGACGCCTGCTCCGTCGTAGAAGCCGATTTCGAGGTCATCCTCGTGCAATTCCACGTTGGTGGATCCGGCCGGCCCCCGTTCGCCCGGGACCAGGACGGCATGGAACTCTTTTTCCAGCGTGACCTTTACCGGCTCCGCGCAACGGTCGCAGGATCCCTCCCCTTCGGCGACGAACGACCCATCGGCGAACAGGTCCCTGCCTTCCAAAGCCAGCACCAGGCCGGCTGAGAGCAACCGGCATGTCCGCAGCGGGGAGGGGTCCATCCCCTCCAGCAATCGCGGGATCCACCCCTTTCCCCTGCGCGCGGCAACGTCAAGCCCCTCGCGGGGGATCTCGGAAACTCGAATATACAAAGGACAAACTTCCCCGAAAATTGAAAAGGATACTATAGGAAACCCGCCGGCGCCTGTCAATCGAGAATATTCCTTAACATGCTGGTATATCTTGTGAATATGATTCGACACCCCGCAGTCGCAGGACAGTTCTATCCCGGGACCCCGAAGGAGCTCGACCTTTCGGTGCGCCGGCTGACCCCTGATCTCCCGGACAGGGTCCGCGCCAAGGCGGTTGTCGTCCCCCACGCCGGGTACGTCTATTCCGGCGCCGTGGCCGGGGAGGTATACTCCTCGGTCGAAATCCCCGTCAGCCATATCGTTTTCTGTCCCAACCATTCAGGAATCGGCGCGGATGTGGCGATCATGTCCCGCGGCGCATGGAGGATGCCCTGGGGGGATGTCCCGATCGACGAGGGCCTGGCCGGACGGCTCCTTAAGGCTTCACTGCTTATCTCGGAAGATCGCTCCGCACACGCAAGGGAACACTCGCTGGAGGTCCAGCTCCCCTTCCTGCGGCGGTTTCGGGAATCGTTCCGGTTCGTACCGATCGCTCTGGGACGTCTCTCGATCACGGATTGCCGTTCCCTCGGTGAGGCGGTCGCCGGTGTCCTCCGCGACGAACAGACCCCGCCACTCCTGATCGCGAGTTCGGACATGACCCATTACGAGACGGATGCCTCGGCAAGGACCAAGGACCGGAAGGCGATCTCGCGCATCCTTGAGCTCGACCCCGAAGGGCTTTACCGGACGGTCCGGTCGGAGCGGATCACGATGTGCGGGGTGATCCCCACCATAGTGGTGATGTTCGCAGCCCTCTCCCTTGGCGCAACCGAAGCCCGTCTGATAAGATATTCCACTTCCGGCGACGTCAGCGGCGACCTAAGCCAGGTCGTCGGATACGCGGGCCTGGCCATTCTTTAACATAGTCCCGCAATTCCCCGCAGCATCTTAAGGAATGAGGTCCGTAAATGTCCTCGGTCATAACCCGGTTCGCGCCGAGCCCCACGGGAGAGCTCCACATCGGGGGCGCCCGGACCGCCCTGTTCAACTGGCTCTACGCGCGGCGCAACGGGGGAAAGTTCATCCTGCGCATCGAGGATACCGACCGCGAGCGATCCACCAATGAGTTCGTGCAGGCGATCCTCGACGGCATGAGCTGGCTGGGGCTTGCCTGGGACGAAGGCCCCTATTACCAGTCCGACCGTATGGCCCTCTACGAAAATGAATCCGGTCGCCTTCTGTCCGCGGGGAAGGCGTACCGCTGCGTCTGCACGCCGGAGGAGCTGGAGCTTCGCAGGGAGGAAATGAAAGCCCGCAA
>JAENIX010000106.1 GCA_016844415.1 Actinomycetota bacterium
CAGAAAGAGATGGGAGGAAGCCGGCGGGTATGCGGATCTTCCTGCACTTCAAACATCTCGCGCCGCCGAGGGAAGTGTCGATTGCTGGGGGAAGCAAACCGCCTCGGGAAAGAGAGTCCGTGGTTTGGTCGGCGTTTACGTCGCCACCGGGATACTGCGATGAAGAAGATATATCTCTTCGTGCCGGCACTGTTTCTCGTCGTCCTGATCGCGATACCGGCGCTGCCTGAACATGGCCGGTCGCGCCTATCCTCGACGAAATCGTTTTCCATCGACGGGAAGAAGTTCCTTGTTGAAAAACGAGGCGACGGACGGCAACCCGATTCCGTGTTCGCCGACTCTCTAAAGGAAGCCGGGCGGGCGACTACATCGAATCCGATTTCCATTCCGCAAGGATTGCGCGTGGAACATTCTCTACGGATGGAGTCGGAATCCGGACCGGTGGATGTCGTCTTCGGGGCGATGGAGACCCGAAGCCCCGGCATCCGCCGCAATATGTCTTCCTCGGGGTGGGAATGCATCGAGCCAGGGACCGGGATAACGGCGCTGGCGACCATGAAAAAAGAAAGAGAGACGACCATTGTTCTTCTGGAAGGAAAAGAAGGAAAGTTCCTCCTCCTGCGAAGGCCGGAGTAGGAAATCGAGGGAACTGCTCCTGCTGCTCGCGGGATTGGCGCTTACCTTGGCCGCCATCTTCCTGGCCCGGCAAAGGATCAACGCCGCCGAGAGGGAGGTCCAACAGAGGATCTCCCCGGTCGAAATCGTCGTGCCGTCGGTTCCGATCCGGGCGGGGGAAGCCTTCTCCGAGCAGAACCTCGCGAAGAAACCGGTGCCTGCCACGGGGATCAGCAGCCGAAACGTGCCCGCCGGGGAGTTCGAACTGCTGATCGGCGCCCATGCCAAGGGAAATCTTGACCCCGGGGAACCGATTCTCTGGACCGACGTGGAAGAGCCGTTCGATGCGGAAAGGTTCTCCCAGACTATTCCGGCCGGTCGCCGGGCCTTTACGCTCGATGTGAATACATCCTCCTCTTTCGCCGGCCTTATCCGCCCCGGAGACATCGTGGACCTTCTTTGCGAAAGGGAATCCGGCAAAGCGTCACAGTCCTGGATCCGGGCAATCCCGGTCATATCGGTGGATCGCCACTTCGGCAAGGCGCCCTCCAGGGAGGAATCGCGGGATATCGCCACCGTGACCGTCTCCGTATCTCCGGATGAAGGACGGCGGCTTGCCGCTGCGGAGCGGGATGGACGGATCCACTGGTTCCTCAAGAATCCCGCCGATAACCTGAAGCCGGCTGCCTCCCCCGCCCGGCCGGCGAAACCGGCAGAGGTGTATGTCGAAATATGGAAGGCCGGCATACAGGAACGCTACCCCGCCATGGCAAGCGGGGAACCCGGATGAAACGCCACTATTTCCCATGGAGAGGAAGCATTCTCTGGATTATTACCGCCCTTGCGATTTCCGGAACTTCGCATGCCGGGATCCTGAACCTTCGGCCCGGATTCCAGCGGATCATCGAACATGAGAACGTGACGCGGATATCGATAGGCGACCCGGAAATCGTGGAGGCGCGGTCCCTTCCGAAAAACGACGGGGTCCTCGTCGTGGGCAAGAAGGAGGGCGAAACGGACCTTGTCATATGGGAGAAAGACAAGAGGACTTCCTGGGAAGTCACGGTCCGGGGGAAAAACAGTTCGTTCGAAGAAACGCGCGCAATCGCCGCATCATTCCCGGGCCTTTCCGTTATGGAAACGGGAACCCAGATGATCGTCTCAGGCACCGTATCCTCGGCCGCCGATAAAAAGCTGCTGGAAGACTTCTCGCGGTCGAGGCCCTCCATCCACCTCCGGCTTTCACTGCCGGAGGAGAAAAAAGCGATGCTCTCCTACGACCTGAAAATAATCGAGATCAGTAAGGGGTCGAACGCCCAATTGGGTATCCGGTGGCCGGACTCCATCCCGCTCAAGGGATCCTTTTCCGCCGGAGATGGCGGCGGAACTGCCTTCACCGTTTCCTCCGACTTCGAAACACGCCTTAACCTTCTCCTTGCCGACGGGCGCGCCAGGATCCTGGCCAATCCGCGCCTGGTCTGCGAAACCGGCGAAAGCGCCGAATTCCTCGCCGGGGGGGAAATCCCGATTGTCATAGTCACCCCCGAAACGAGAACGGTGGAATGGAAGACCTACGGCATCATTCTCAAGCTGCAACCCAAGCTTGACGCGGGGAGTCGGATTCGAACGCAGATCACGGCCGAAATCAGCACCGTTGACCACGGGAGCGGCAGTTCGCAGGTCCCCGGCTTCCTCACCAGGCGCGTCACAACCAATTTTTCCAGTCCGTCCGGAGGGACGGTCATGCTGTCCGGACTGATAAAAAGCGACATGGCCAAGGATGTGTCCAAGATACCCATTCTTGGTCAGATTCCCATCCTTGGGGAGTTGTTCAAATCCCGCAGTTTTCGTGAAAACCAGTCGGAGCTTGCGATCTTCATCACCCCTTCGGAAGCAAAGGAAGATTCAAAGGAAGAAGCGGCAGCATGGGAAGCAAAGGCAAAATATGAGCGTGAAAACATGCGTTTAAAGCTTATTGATTAAAGGAGTTAATCATATGCATTCCGATCTTCGCAGATCCCTGCACAAGAAAGTGATCGACCATCTCGACACGCGGAATACGGGGCTTTCAACGGGAGACGAGGAAAAATGGCGGGCGAGCGCGGATGATTGCCTGCGAGCGGAGATGAAGCACCTCGCCCTTCCCGACTTGGAGAAGGAACGACTCCGCGGCGGGATACTGGATGAGATTTTCGCTTACGGCCCCATAACCTGCTTTCTCGAGGACCCTGCCGTTTCCGAAATCATGGCCAACGGCAAGGATTCGATATACGTGGAGCGGGAAGGAAATATATCGCCTTCGGGGGTCGCGTTCATCAGCGACGAAACCCTCCGCTCGACGATTGACCGGATGGTCGCGAGAGTCAACCGCCGACTGGATGAGTCTTCCCCTTTCGTGGATGCCAGATTGCCGGACGGATCCCGGGTGAATGCGATCATACCTCCCGTGTCCCTCTCCGGCCCATGCCTTACGATACGGAAATTCCGCAAAGCCCCGTACTCCCTGGAAGAACTCATCCGCATCGGGACCGTCACCGAGGATGCCGCGGCATACCTTCGCGAGGCCGTTTCCCGCAGGATGAACATGATTATCTCCGGCGGCACAGGTTCCGGCAAGACCACCCTGCTTAACGCCCTTTCCCAGTTCATCCCGGATCGCGAAAGGATAATAACCATAGAGGACGCCGCGGAAATCCGGCTGATGAAACCTCATGTGGTCCGCCTGGAGGCGCGTCCTCCGAACATAGAGGGGGCCGGCGCGATCACGATCAGGGACCTGGTGAGAAACTCCCTGCGGATGCGGCCCGACCGCATCGTCGTAGGGGAGTGCCGCGGGGGGGAGGCACTAGACATGCTCCAGGCGATGAACACCGGGCACGATGGGTCCATCACCACGGGCCACGCCAATTCCCCGCGGGACATGCTGCGGCGCCTGGAAACCATGGTCCTTCTCTCGGGCGTCGAAATACCGGTCCGGGCAATCCGCGAGCAGATCGCCTCCGCAATCGACGTCATCGTCCACATCTCCAGGACGGGAGACGGTAAAAGGTCGGTCCACACGATAAGCGAGGTCACCGGGATGGGAGAGATGCAAATCCTCCTGCAGGAAATCTTCCGTTTGTCGAGAAGCGAAGGGACGGCCGGAAAGGCATGCCTGGCTCCCACGGGTGTGCCCTCCAAGTTACACCAGGAGGAGGAGAACGGATGGACATGAAGACCGTCGAGCTTGTTCTCCTGGCAACGGGCCTGTCGCTTCTGGCGTGGTTTGTCACGCACCGCTTCGCACCTTTTCTGCGGAATCGCCTCGATGCGACGGCGCAAAAGCGCGCAATGGACCTGCGCGAGGAGTTCTTCCTCCTTCCTCCAGGGAAGATCCTGCTCGCACTCCTAGCCGCGGGGTTCTCATGCGCGACGATCGCTATC
Source organism: Actinomycetota bacterium (assembly GCA_016844415.1). Lineage (GTDB taxonomy): Bacteria > Desulfobacterota > Deferrimicrobia > Deferrimicrobiales > Deferrimicrobiaceae > JAENIX01. The sequence continues at coordinate 4,039 of JAENIX010000106.1, forward strand.
TTGGCGACCGGAAATATCGTCGTCGCGGCCGCGGCGGGAATCGGCCCGATCCTTCTGTCGGGGTTCGCAGCCAGATACTACAGGAAGCGGAGGGTGAAAAAAGTCGTCTCCCAGATGCCGGGATTTCTCGATGCCCTGTCGGGGCAGGTCAAGGCCGGGCATAGCATGCAGGAGGCCCTGTCCCAGACGATCCCGCTGCTCCCCCGGGAGATCCGCATGGAAATATCATGGGTGTTCCGGTTGTGCCGTCTCGGGACGCCTCTTTCGGAAGCGCTCCTTCAATGGGAGGAGCGGATGCCTTGCGAGGAGGTCTCCCTTGTGGTCCGTCCCCTTCGCGTGGCTCTTCCGTCCGGGGGCAATATAGTGGAATTGCTATGCAGGTCCCGGGATATCCTGCGAGCGAGATACCGGATGCGGGAGAAACTGCGGAGCATGACCGCCCAGGCGCGCTTGCAGGCGATCGTGCTGACTCTCCTTCCGCCGGTTTTCGCGGCCGTCCTCTCGAAAATCGACCCGGATTTCCTACCCCGTGCAATCGGGACTGCTCCGGGAAAAGCGATCCTTATCACCGCCGCAATCCTCCAACTGCTTGGCTGGCTGACCATAAGGAAAATACTTTCGGTGAAACCGTGAGTGTCGCCGGCTTTCTCCCCGCAG
>JAENIX010000003.1 GCA_016844415.1 Actinomycetota bacterium
TGTTCGCCCTGATCGACGGAACGGTCCAGTTCCAGCGGTTCGGCAAGGACCGCAAGAGGGTGTCCGTCCTCGCCCTTTCCTAGAATCCCTTAAGTCTTCATGCACTTCATCGACGAGGCCGCCATCACCGTCCGCGCGGGAGACGGCGGCCGGGGTTGCTCCAGCTTCCGGAGGGAGAAATTCGTCCCGCGGGGCGGGCCCGACGGCGGCAACGGCGGCAACGGCGGAAGCGTCATCCTCAAGGTAAGCCTCCACCTTTCCACCCTGCTCGACTTCCGGTACCGGAGAATTTTCAAGGCAAAGCGCGGCCAGCACGGAATGGGGAAGAAAATGCACGGGAAGAACTCCCCCGACCTGGTCATCCCCGTCCCCCCGGGGACCCTCGTGTACGACGACGACTCCGGAACGCTCCTAGCCGACCTCACGAAGCCGGAAGCCACGCTGGTCGCAGCCTCCGGCGGACGCGGGGGGCGCGGAAACGCCGTCTTTGTTTCCTCTGTCCGGCAGGCGCCCGACCGCGCAGACCCCGGGAAACCCGGCGGGGAGCGCAGGCTCCGGCTGTCGCTCAAGCTTATCGCGAACATCGGGCTTGTCGGGCTTCCGAACGCCGGGAAGTCGACGCTCCTGTCGCGTATTTCCCGTGCAAGGCCGAAGATCGCCGATTACCCCTTCACTACCCTTTCACCGGTCCTGGGGGTTGTGCTGCACCGGGAAGAGGAATTCGTGGTGGCGGACCTGCCGGGGCTCATCGAGGGGGCTCATCTCGGAGCGGGCCTGGGGCACCGGTTCCTCAAGCATGCCGAGCGCACGGAAGGGCTCGTCCACGTGCTGGACGCCTCCCATCCCCCGGAGAAGATCGCGGAGGCGTTCAGGATAGTCCAAGACGAGATGGAGAGGTTCCGTCCCGCGCTCGCGCGCAGGCCGACGCTCCTCGCCTTCAACAAGACGGACCTGACCGGCGCCCGGGAATCCGGGGAGAAGGCAAGGGCGTTGTTGAATTTCCCGGAGGGGGATGCCTATTATATTTCGGCGGCCACGGGCCGCGGGATCCCGGCCCTCCTTGACGGGCTGCTGAAACTCAGGAAGACGAGGGCGTCGGATGCAGGATGAACGCACGATACGACGAGCCGAATTCATCGCTTCATGGAAGATCCGCCGGATAATCGTCAAGCTTGGCAGCGGCACCTTGACCGATGCCTCGCTTGGGCTGCGCGAGCAGACGATCCGCTCCCTCGCGGAGCAGGTCGCGAAGATACGGAAAGACCGCGGTATCGACGTCGTGGTCGTGACTTCCGGAGCCATCGCCGCCGGCAGGAAAAAGCTCGGGATGACCGACCGCCCCCGGACGATCGCCCTGAAGCAGGCCGCCGCCGCCGTCGGCCAGACGACCCTTATGCGCGCCTACGAGAGGGCGTTCGAGCGGCGGGATCTCATGGTGGGGCAGCTGCTCCTCACCCACGAGGATTTCGAGAACCGGGAACGCTACCTCAACGCGAAGAACACGCTGGAGGCCCTTCTCTCCCGCGGCATCGTGCCGATCATCAACGAGAACGACACTGTTGCCACCGAGGAGATACGCCTCGGGGACAACGATCATCTCGCCGCGCTGGTGACACAGCTGATGGGTGCGGACCTGCTGCTGTTGCTTACGGACAGCGGCGGGCTTTACACGCGCGATCCAAATAGGTATTCCGACGCTCAGCGGATACCCCTTCTTTCAAGGGTCGACGAGGAGCTGGTCAGGGAGGCCGGAGGCAGGCGGAGCGGCTCGTCCGGAACAGGCGGCATGGGATCGAAGCTTCTCGCCGCCCGGGTCGTAACGGATTGGGGCACTCCCGTGGTGATCGCCGACGGTCTGTCCCGCCGTTCGATCCTTGACGTCCTCGACGGGAAGGAGACAGGCACGTTGATCCTGCCCCGGCGGTCCGCCAGGGCGCCCAGCCGGAAGATGTGGATCGCGCACGCCCGGCAGCCGCACGGCACGATCCTCGTGGACGACGGCGCGAAGAAGGTGCTCATGGATGGAGGAAAAAGCCTTCTCCCCGCGGGGATAATCGGAGCCACCGGAACGTTCCGCAAGGGCGACTCGGTTTCCATAGGCGACCGGAAGGGCCGCGTCTTCGCCCGGGGGATCGTTTCCTGGTCCCGCGAGGAGGTGGACCGCGGCATGGGACGTAAAAGCGCGGAGGTCCTTTCGATCCTCGGCCCGGGCATGACGGCTGAAGTCGTCCATCGCGACAACCTGACCATTTTGAAGGCGGCGACATGAGGACGACCGTAAAGGACAGCGTGGATGCGGTCTGCCGCGCGGCTAAAGCGGCGGCGGCGGCGATCGCGCGGGCGGACTCGGCGAGGAAGAACGCGGCGCTCGCCGGCATGGCGACGGGGCTGCGCGGCCGGTCGGATTGGCTTAAAGGAGAGAACCGCAAGGACATGGAGGCGGGGAAGGCCAAGGGGCTCTCCCCCGCCATGCTGGACCGGCTCCTTCTTACCGATGCGCGGATCCGGCAGATGGCGGACGGGATAGAAGAGGTGATCGCCCTGCCCGACCCCGTCGGAGAGGTCCTGAAGATGCGGAGGAGGCCCAACGGATTGATGGTCGGCCGGATGCGCATCCCCCTTGGCGTCATCGGAATAATCTACGAATCCCGGCCCAACGTGACGGCGGACGCGGCGGCGCTATGCGTCAAGTCGGGGAACTCAGTCGTCCTGCGCGGCGGCTCGGAGGCGATCCATTCCAACACCGCCATCGCGCAGATCCTGAGAGATGCGCTTTCCGCGAACGCCCTTCCGGCCGACGCCGTGTCGGTCCTTTCGATGACCGACCGGTCGGCCATCGACGTGATGCTCGCGGCGGAGGACTTCATAGACCTCATCATCCCCCGCGGAGGCGAGGGGCTTATCCGCAGCGTGGCCGAGAAGTCCCGGATCCCGGTGATCAAGCACTACAAGGGGGTCTGCCACATCTTCGTGGACGAGGACGCCGACTTTCGGCAGGCCGTCTCCCTCTGCGTCAACGCGAAGGTGCAGAGGCCCGGCGTCTGCAACGCCATGGAGACGCTCCTCGTGCACGAGAAGGCCGCACAGGGGTTTCTTCCGATGGTCGCAGCCGAGCTTACGAAACACGGCGTGGAGCTCCGCGGCTGCCCCGAGACGGTGCGCCTCGTCCCCCAGGCGAAGCCCGCAACGGAGGAGGACTGGGGTACGGAATACCTCGACCTGATCCTCGCTGTTCGCGTGGTCGGGTCGATGGACGCCGCCATGGACCATATCCGCCGCTACGGATCGCTGCACACAGAGGCGATCGTCACGAGGGACCATGCCCGGGCGATGCGGTTCGTGCGCGAGGTGGACTCGTCCCTTGTGCTCGTAAACGCCTCCACGCGATTCAACGACGGCTTCCAGCTAGGCCTGGGCGCCGAGATCGGGATCAGCACCACGAAGATCCACGCCTTCGGCCCGATGGGCCTCGAGGAGCTCACGACGACAAAATTCATAGCCTTCGGGGACGGACAGGTCCGGGAATAAGTGGAACCATCGCGGACAGCGGCGGCGCTCTTCGGCGGCACCTTCGATCCGTTCCACAACGGACATCTGCGAATGGCGCTGGAAGTGAAGGAGGCGCTGGGGCTGCCGCGGGTCGTGCTCCTGCCGTCGCACCAGCCCCCTCACAAGCCGAGACAGCCGGTGACCGACGCCAGGCACAGGCTGGCCATGGTCGCCGCCGCGGTTGCCGGCCTTCCGGGGATGGAAGGATCAGACCTTGAGATCCGGCGCGGCGGAGAATCCTACTCGCTCCTGACCGTCATGGACTTCCAGCGCGCCGAGCCGTCCACGGAGTTCCTCTTCGTGATCGGGGCCGACGCCTTCGCCGAGATCCCGACCTGGTACCGGTACGAGGAACTCCTTCAGGCGTGCGACTTCATCCTCCTCCCCCGTGGTGGCGCGGAAGGCGGGCCCGTCGTGCCGGCAGGCATGCGTATTGAAAAAGAGGAGCCGCATTGCTATAGTTGGGACGGGGAAAGTTACCGCATCCCCGGCGGCAGAAGGATTTTATGCCCTTCGCTGCCGGCCCTGGAGATATCCTCGAGCTCCATCAGAGAGAAAGTCCGGAAGGGTAAGTGCATCCGGGGGCTCGTACCGCCGGAAGTGGAGAGGTATATTTTCGAACACGGGCTATATCTCGAGCCCGGGGAGGGAAGACAACCATAGCGACAGGGACTAAGGAAACGCTTCTCCGGTGCGCGCGGCTGGCCCAGGAAAAGAAGGCCGCAGACGTCCGCGCGCTGGATGTCCGGGATTGTGCCTCCTTCACCGACTATTTCCTCCTATGCTCGGGCACCTCCGACCGGCAGGTCACCGCCGTCGCCCATCACATCGAGGAGTCGCTGAAAAAGGAAGGGGTGCGTCCGCTCGGTCTCGAGGGGATCCGCGAAGGACGCTGGGCCCTCCTGGACTACGGCGACTTCGTCGTGCACGTCTTCCTTTCCAGCGTGAGGGACTTCTACAACTTCGATCGGCTGTGGGGATCTGCCCCCGAAGTCCCCCTCCCCGAGGAGCGATAACCCGGAGGAACCCTGCTCATGGCCGTCCGCCTGCTCTTCCTGCTCTTCGTCGTCATCCTGGTCGGCTTTGCCTACATCTCCCTGCTCAACGGCCAGCACATCCCGTTCTTTTACTCCGCCAAGGGGCAGATGGACGTCACGGTAGCCGAACTCGCCATCCTTTCCTTCTCGCTGGGTGCGGCGATCGTGATTCTGGGCACGCTGGTGAAGGACGTGACCCTTGCCTCGAAGAACTGGAAGGAACGAAGGGAGAAGCAGCGCAGGGAGGCCGCGCGAGCCCGCGTGGCGAAGGCGCAGGAGCTGTCCCAGAAGGGGATGCTCGACGACGCGGCGAAGGAGCTGGAACGAAGCCTTTCCGTGAATCCGGACGACCGCGAGGCCCTCGATCTCCTATCTTCCGTCGAGTCGGAGCGTGGTAACTCCCTTGAGGCCGTGAAGGCCCTGACGAGACTCAAGCAGCTCGATCCATCCGACCTGTCCGTCTTCTTCCGGCTTGCCGCCCTCTACCGGCGGATGAACGACCTGGACAACGCGCTTTCGCTCCTCAAGGCCATCGAGGACGCCGAGGGGGAAAACCCGCGCGCCTGGGAGGGCTTGCGGGACATACACATCCTCCGCAACGAAATGGTGCCCGCGTACGCAATGCAGAAGAAGATCATGAAGCACAAGGGAAAGTCCGCGACCCCAAGGGACCAGGAGTTCTTCGACGCCCTTCGATACGAGAAGGCGGTCGCGAGGATGGCGGAAGGAAAGACCGACGACGCGGAAAGGAGACTCCGGGATCTTGTCAGGGACCACCCGCTGCTGTGCGCTCCCTATATCGCCCTTTCCGAGCGGATGCGGTCGCGCGGCGGAATCAAGGAGGCCACAGACCTCCTCCTGAGGGGCTACCGCGCGACCCGGAATGCGGTTTTCCTGATCAAGCTGGAGGACCTCGGAGTCGAGACGGAAAATCCGCAATCGGTGATCGGGGTCTACACGGACCTGCTGCAGGAGGTCCCCTCCGACTTCGACGCCAATCTCTTCATGGGGAAGTTTTTCCTGCGCCTTGAGATGAACGACGAAGCGGTGGAACAGTTGTTGAAGGCGGAATCGCTTGAGCCTGAGCGGGAATCGGTCCACATCCTCCTCGCGGAGGCGCTCCGGCGGAGGGGCCGCTATGAATCCGCCTGCCAGCATTACCAGCGAGCCTTCGCCTACAAGCGGCGCTATCTCATCCCCTTCCGCTGCGGGGAATGCGGGAAGCCCACGATCAAGTGGGCCCCCAGGTGTCCCGACTGCGGCGCCTGGAACAGCTATGTCATCGATCACGGGACGCGGGAGTTCGCCTCCTCCGCTTCCATCCGGTGACGCGGGGACAGGGCCGGACGAACCGATTCACCGCCGTGCATTCCGGGAGTTCCTGACCGGGTTCCGCCACTTCGGCGCTCTGTTCCCGCTCCGGCAGGCGGATTTTTCCGCCGCATCCGTCCGGAGCTGGGCCGCCCACGTCGGACAGGAGTGTCCATCCTGCGGCGGATTCATACGACACGCGTCCTGTCCCGGCATCACTGTGCGATGCGCCGCCTGCGTGGCCTCACCCCCCTTCTATACCGCGCGGTCCCTGTTCGCATACGAGGGACGCGTACGCGAGGTGATCCGAGCGGCGAAGTACGGACGCGGCGCCCTGCCCGCCGGACTCCTGGCGGAACGACTGCTGGAAGCTATTCGGGGCCGGTGGTCCGACCGCTTTCCGGACTGTTTCCGGCCGGTAGTCGTCCCCGTCCCGATCATGCCGCTGAAATATTTCCGGCGCGGGTTCAACCTTCCCGCTCTCGTGGGATCCGCGCTCGCGCGCGGCGCCAACTGGCAGTTCGCGCCGCGGATGCTGCAGAGGGCCGGTGGAAATACGCCACAGGCGGGCCTGCCGCTCGCGGACAGGGAGGAAAACGTGCGAGGCGCATTCACGGTCCCGGCGGAACTTCACGCACCGCCCGGCGTCCTTCTCCTGGACGACGTCTACACTTCCGGCGCCACCGCGAAGGCCTGCGCCCTCGCCTTGAAAACGGCGGGGGCCGGGCATATAGTAGTGCTGACGGTGGCGCGCGCCGTCCCTTGATCCGTCCTGCACAGGAGACACCATGATTCGTCCGTTCAAGGCCGCCGCCCTGCAGTTCCGCATCGACATGGGAGACGTCGACGCGAACGCGGTGCGGGCGTTCGCTCTTTTACGGCAAGCCGCCAAACAGGGGGCGTCTCTCGCCGTGCTCCCGGAAATGTGGAGCACAGGATTCGCCTACGACCGTCTGGCCGTCCTGTCCGACTCCACCCCGGAGATTCTGCGCAGCCTGTGCAAGTTCGCCTCGGGCAAGCGGATGGCGATCGCCGGTTCGCTCCCCGAGCGGACCGGGAGATCCGTCAGCAACACGCTGTACGTCATCGACCGGAAAGGCGCGATCGCCGGGCAGTACCGGAAGGCGCACCTGTTCCAGCCTTCCGACGAGCACCTTCACTTCCGGAGAGGGACCGCCGCCGAAGTGGTGCGCACCGATCTCGGGAACATCGGGCCGCTGATCTGCTACGATCTCAGGTTCCCCGAGATCTCGCGGAAATATTTCCTGGAGGATGCCGACCTTCTATGCGTGAGCGCGCAGTGGCCCTCCATCCGGAAAGGCCACTGGGAGCTGCTCAATACGGCGCGGGCGGTGGAGAACCAGCTCTTCGTCGTGGCTGCCAACGCCGTCGGGACATCGGGCAGCTTCAGGTTCTCCGGCGGGTCGATGATAATGTCTCCCCTCGGCGAGAGGCTGGCGTTCGGCGGCGATGAGGAGGGGCTGGCTACGGCGGTGGTAGATCTCTCCAAGGCCGTAGAATTCCGAAGGAGGATACCGTGCGCGCTGGACCGGAACGTTCGCGCATACAGGCCGACCCGGCGAAAAAGATAATCGCCGCCGGGAAAACGGCATCCGTCTTCTCACGCCTCAGAAGAGAAGGGAAGCGGATCGTCTTCACCAACGGGTGCTTCGACATCCTACACGCGGGGCACGCTCAATACCTGCGCCAGGCGGCGGCGCTGGGCGACGTGCTGGTCGTCGGCGTGAACGGCGACGCCTCCGTGCGCAGGCTCAAGGGGAAAGGGCGCCCGGTCCAGGGAGAAGCGGACCGTGCATACCTGCTGGCGTCGCTTTCCTTCGTCTCCTACGTGGTCATCTTCAGGGAGGACACGCCGTCGGTCCTGATCGAGCGCGTGGCGCCGGACGTGCTGGTCAAGGGGGGGGACTGGAAAGGGAAGGCGATCGTCGGGGCCGATTTCGTGAAGGCGCGCGGCGGATCGGTGCGGACCCTGCGTTTCCTCGCCGGGAGGTCCACGACAGCCATTCTCCGCCGGGCGTCAGGAGTAGCGACTTAGGATCAGCGGCGGGAAGCGCTGATCTTCCGGAGCGCGCGCAGGAGCAGCGCGATCTCCTTCCGCGTCGTGAACGGTCCGGGGCTCAAGCGCACCGTCCCCTCGGGGAACGTCCCGAGCGTCCTGTGCGAATTGGGGGAACAGTGCAGCCCGGCTCGCACCAGGATGCCGAACCCCTTCTCCAGCCGCCGTCCGGTCTCCGCGGGATCCATACCTTCCACCAGGAACGACAGCACGGAAACGCATTTGGCCGTATCCTTCGGGCCGAAAACCGTCACGCCCCGGATCCTCTCCATTCCTTCGATCAGCTCGGCGATCAGGCCCATCTCCTTCTTACGGATGTTATCGGCACCCTTGCGAAGGAGCCATGAAAGCGAGACCGCCAGCCCGGCCAGCCCCACGCTGTTCTGCGTGCCGGACTCGAGGGCGTCGGGATAGAAATCCGGCTGATGGTCTTCTTCGGAACGGCTCCCCGTCCCGCCCTCGATGAGCGGCGCGAGGGGAACTCCCTCCCTTACGTAAAGGAAGCCGGTCCCCTGCGGGCCGAGCAGTCCCTTGTGACCCGGAGCCGCCAGCATGTCGGCGGGCAGGTCTCCGAGGTGGATCGGCAGCCCGCCGGCCGTCTGTGCGGCGTCCACCAGCGTGAAGGCTCCGAGGCGGCGCGCGCCGCGGACTATTTCGCCGACCGGCTGGATCGCGCCGGAAACGTTGGATGCGTGGACCACCGCGACAAGGCGCGTGTCCTTGCGTATGGCGGACAGGACCGCCTTCGCGTCCACCACCCCGTCCCGCCCTGCCGGCACCACGGTTATCCTGCATCCGCCCTCTTCCATCCTCCGAAGAGGGCGCATGACGGAGTTGTGCTCGACAGATGTGGTCACCACATGGTCGCCCGGCCTTAAGATCCCCTTTATCGCGATATTGAGGGCGGTCGTCGCGTTTTCGGTGAAGACGAAGCGGGAGCTGTCCGCCGATCCGAAGAACCCGGCGAGCCGCTCGCGTGCGGCGAAGAGGTCACGGGCGGAACGAATGGACAGGACGTGCGCGGAACGCCCCGGGTTCCCGGCGCGCAGGAGGGCGGCGCGCACGGCGTCCGCCACGCCGACGGCCTTGGGAAGCGAGGTCGCCGCGTTGTCGAGGTAAACGAAATCGCGGGGAGTGGTTGATCTAGGACTCAAGCGGGATTATCAGGACTCGTCCGGGTGACAAAACCTGCCCCTGCTTCAGATGGTTCCTGGCGGACAGAACCTGGGGGGTGACGCCGTACACAAGGGCGATCTTCGACAGCGAGTCCCCCTTGCGTATGACGTGCCGCAGCTCCCTCTTTCCGCCCGGAGCCGCTGAATTGTTCGCAGCGCCGGCGCCTTTTTTCCGGACCTTGGCCTTGCGGGTCCCCTTCGCCACAACGTCGAACCGCTTGAACGCCGCTTCCACCTGCTCGGCGGAAATCTCCTTGCCCGAAACGGCTTCCTCGGCGGACAACCCGGCCACCGGGATGACGAGCCGGGCGGTGCGGCTCAAGGCCGGCTTCTTCATACCGTTCAGCTCCTGCAGCACCGGAGGGGAAGTGTGGTACCTGTCCGCGATGGACGACAGCGTTTCACCCTTTTTGACCGTATGCAGCAGGAAGGTCACCTTGGCCTCGGACCGTATCTCCTCCATCCGTTCCCCGGCGATCCTTCCGTATCCTTTCGGCAGCCGGAGCTCGTACGCTTCCTGGTTCGGCGGGGTGCAGAACCGCCTGAGTTCCGGGTTCCACTCCCGGAGCGATTCGTACGGTACCCCTATCACGCGGCCCAGCGCCATGAGCTCGGTTCCTCCGGGGACCGTCACCTTGTCGAATTCGAGAGGCGCCTCGTACTTCACGTCCGCGAACCCGAATTTCTCCGGCTCCTTGGCGATTGTCAGGGCCGCGATCATCTTCGGAACGTAGTCCTTCGTCTCCTGCTTGAGATACCGGTGCCGGATCAACTCGACGAAATCGCCGGAATTGTACCTGTCCACCGCCCTGATGATCTTCCACTCCCCGGCGTTGTACGCCGCTGCCGCAAGCGGCCAGGATTCGAACATGTCGTAGAGGTCCTTCAGATAGGAAGCCGCCGCGTGGGTAGACTTCTCGTAATCCCTGCGCTCGTCGGTCCACCAGTCTATCCGCAGTCCGTACCGCTTGCCCGTGCCCGCGATGAACTGCCAGGGGCCTGCGGCGCTCGCAACCGAGTAAGCCTTTGGCGAGAATCCGCTCTCGATCAGGGCAAGGTAGATGAGATCGCCTGGGAGGCCGTACCTGGCCAGGATCCCGCGCATCATGTTCGCGTATTTGCCGGACCGCTCCAGGTAAAGCTCGAACCTGTTTTTCCCGGTGGTCTGGAAATAGCGGATGAACTTGTCGATCCTGCCCATCAGGCCGGCGTAGAGGTCGGCGTCCCGTCTTTCGCTCCCCCCTTGCGCGCTGACGAAGAAATCGGACTGGGGCTCGATCATCTTCTCCGCTTCGCGGTTCTTCGAGAGCTCACGGTCGACCTCGCTGTGCGAGAGCACGCGATCGGGCTCCTTCTCGTTGGGGGGAGCCGCGATAACCGGGGTCGGAACGGGTGGAGTTACGGGTGGTATCGCTTGCGGGAGAACGGGAGAGTGAGGCGTCCCCGGCACCGATCCCTGCTGAATCGCCGGGGGACTTATCGGGGGCGCTGTCGGATCGCCCGTGATGCCGGATGCCGGAAACGTTATCAGGAGGGTAAAAAAGGTAACCCCCAAGACTCCAAGGCTTGTCTTTCCCCCGGTCACGCCACCTCCGTCCAATATTGAATAAGTATTTATTTTGATTGACCAATTCCCATTTGTCAAGGCAATATCTCCCCCTTCGGGAAACGAAGGGAAACAACGGTTCAAAAAGGAACCGTTTCGTACTCCCCCTGATTCAGCAATCTGTGGGCCGATTTCGGGAGAAGTTTTACCGCCGAAAGCACCTTCCGGGCCTTGGCCTGCAGTCCGGCGGGAATACGGATGGCGAGGCCGCAGTCGGAAGTCAGCCTTCGGGGAACCGGGATGAGCCGCATCGCCACCCCTCCCTTCTTCAGATGCTTCTCAGCGGACATGACCTGGTGGGTGCCACGGAAGATCAGCACCATCTCTTCCGAAGACGGGCGGCTCAATGAAAACCTCCTGTTTTTATCCGTCAAGACCGCGTTGCCATTATAATGGATATTCGATGACTCCCGGCGGCCCCCCTTCATGACAAATACGGATTGGACCCACGCGGCCCTGATCGGCATCGCATCGTTGGCCATTAACCTTCCCCTCGGGTATCTCCGGGCGGGCGCCCGTAAGTTCTCCCTGAAGTGGTTCGTTTATATCCATCTCCCCGTCCCCCTGTTCGCCTATCTGCGCAGAAGCGAAAATCTTTCTGCCTGGATTATCCCCTCGTTCATTGCGGGCGCCCTCCTTGGCCAGTTCTTCGGCGGCCGGATGCGTCGCTTCCGGCAAAACTCCACATGAAGCGGACCTTGAGGATATCCGACTTCCTGGAGGACTTGCTCGCGGGCCACGGGCTCTCCTCGGTCACATGGATGGTCCGCCTGCGCGCGGCCTGGCCCGGGGTCGTAGGCCCTCTCCTGTCGGGGAAGACCTCTCCCGCCCGATTGAAAAACGGGGTCCTCACGGTTCTCGTCCAAAACCATGCCTGGGCCCAGGAGCTCCAGTTGAAAAAACCCGTCCTCATCGCGCAGGCCAACGCGGCCCTCGGAACGGATACCGTGAAGGACATCCGTTTCGCCGTGGGGCCTCTCCCCGTCGAGGAAGCGGAAGTTGCGGAAACGCAATCGGCGTCCAGGGAACCTATCCCCTTCGTCCCCGAGCCGGAAGGGATCGCCGGGGTCGCCGACCCGGAAACCCGCCGGATCCTCCACTCCATCGCCCGCCGGATCGCTTCCCTGAAACGATAGCGCCACCTTCGCAAGGAAACCCCGTCGGACCCAGCTGAATCTAACGCATATGAAACGATTGATGTCGATTCCGTTACGGAGAGGCGAATTCCTCAAATGGAGCGCCGTTGCGATCGGGTTTGCGTTCGCCGGTCCTGCCTATCTTTATGGCAGGGAGCGCATCGCCGCCAACCCGTCGGGGGGACCCGGACAGGGGGGAAGCGGTACGCTTCGGGTCAGGGTCTATTCCGAGCGGCGGAAAGGGTACGTCATGGAGGACAAGGTGGCGAAGACGGACGCGGAGTGGAAGAAGCTTCTGACCCCGGAGCAGTTCGTGGTCACGCGGAAAAAGGGTACCGAGAAGGCGTTCTCGGGGACATACTGGGATACAAAGGATAAGGGGACGTACCGTTGCATCTGCTGCGGGAACGACCTGTTCCGCTCGGAGACCAAGTACGACTCGGGAACCGGATGGCCCAGCTTCTACGCCCCCATCGCGGCGGAAAACATCCGCACGGAGGATGACAGCGGCTTCTTCATGCGGCGCACGGAGGTGCTCTGCGCGCGCTGCGACGCCCACCTGGGGCACGTCTTTACCGACGGGCCGAAGCCGACCGGGCTGCGCTACTGCATGAACTCCGCTGCCCTGAATTTCGTCAAGCCGGAGTGAGGGCCTGGTAGATCCGCTCCACCTCGGGGTGGTAGCGCCCCTTTTCGGCGTAAATGGTGAGGGGCGGAAGGACGGAAAACTCCGGGGCCTTCCGGCGGCTCCCCGCGAAGAGCAGCAGGTTCGCCGGCCTGTCCGGGTACGGATGTACGAACCGGAGCGTATCCGGGAAGATCCTTTCCGCCGCCGCGCAGGCCAGGATTTCGCCTAAACGTTGCGGAAGCCCCACAATCGCGAGCCGGCCCGTCGGGGAAAGGTGCCTGCCAGCCGCCCGGAACAGCTCGGGCATCGTGCACGCCACCTCGTGGCGCGCGATCTCCTTCTGCGGGTCCGGGTTTCTCCTCCCCTCGCCGATCTTGCGGTACGGGGGGTTGGAAACAACCAGATCGAACGACCCCGCGGGTACCCCAGCCAGTTTCTCCCGGAAATCCCCGTGGACTGCGGAGAGCCTGTCCCCCAGGCCGTTTCCCTCGATGTTCCCGCGGGCGAACTCGTACAGTTCGCCCTGGATCTCCACCCCTACCCCGTACCGCAGTGAGGGGCACATCCGGGAAAGCAACAGGAGCGCCACCCCGCACCCGGTGCC
>JAENIX010000107.1 GCA_016844415.1 Actinomycetota bacterium
GCGGGAGCGAGAAAGGAAAAACCGGCTGTTTTGTTCACGAAGGGCTCATATCAAACGTTGTTTTCGTTTGACCATACCCCTCCGACATCAAATTGTCAAGCGCGATGGTCCGGGCATGCCATATCCGACGATCCATGAATAATAGAAAATGAAATCAGCTGGTTGGCGATCGTAACCGATGATGGCGGAATCAACCGGATTTATCGAACCGGAATCCGGATCCATCGTCCGCATCCAGCAGCACGGTGTCTTTCCCGCGGAATTCACCCTTGAGTATCGCGATGGCGAGGGGGTCCTGAACATGTTTCTGGATGGCGCGCCGAAGGGGCCTTGCGCCGTAGGCCGGATCGTAACCTATGCCGGCGAGGCGGTCCTTCGCCTTCGGCGTCAATATGATCTCGATTTCCCGGTCTGCCAGCCGGGCGTTCACCTCCCGGATCATCAGGTCCACGATCGCTGAAAGTTGCTCCTTCCCAAGTTCGCGGAAAAGGATGATTTCGTCGAGACGGTTCAGGAACTCGGGCCGGAACGCGCGCCGCAGTTCCTCCATCACCCTGTCGTGAATGGCCTTTTCCCCCTTCCCGGCCATCTCCCGGATCCACGGGGAACCGATGTTGGAGGTTAGAATGACCACAGCGTTCCGGAAATCCACGGTACGCCCCTTCCCGTCGGTCAGCCTGCCGTCCTCGAGGATCTGGAGGAGGATGTTGAAGACGTCGGGGTGGGCCTTCTCCACCTCGTCGAAGAGGACCACCGTGTACGGCTTCCGGCGGACCGCCTCCGTCAGCGCGCCGCCCTCCTCGTAGCCGACGTACCCCGGAGGGGCCCCGATCATCCGGGCGACTGAGTGCTTCTCCATGTATTCCGACATGTCGAGGCGCGCCATGGCGCCCTCGTCGTCGAAGAGGAATTGCGCCAGGGCCCGCGCCAGCTCCGTCTTTCCGACGCCGGTGGGTCCAAGGAAAAGGAACGACCCTATCGGACGGCGGGGATCCTTCAGGCCTGACCTGGCCCTGCGGACGGCGCTGGAAACCAGCCTGACGGCTTCCTCCTGCCCCACGACCCGCAGGCCGAGACGCTCCTCCATGCGGAGAAGTTTCTGAACCTCCCCTTCGACAAGTCGTGAAACCGGAATTCCGGTCCATCGCGAAACGATCCGCGCGATGTCTTCCTCGTCCACTTCCTCCTTGAGCAGCCTGCCTCCCGGCCCTTCGGGAAAAGCGTCCCTGGAAAGCGCTTCCGCCTCGCGGGTCAGCGCGGGGATCGTCCCGTATTTCAACTCCGACGCCTTTTCGAGGTTCCCCTCCCTTTCCGCACGCTGCATCCCGGACGTGGCCTGCTCGATCCGCTCCTTGACCGCCCTGCTCCTCGCGATGGACTTCTTCTCTTCTTCCCACCTCGCAAGGTCGCGCGTTTCCAGAGCGGACAGCGCCGCCAGCTCTTCTTCAAGCCGCGCAAGCCGGTCCCTGGATGCCTGGTCCGTCTCCTTCGAAAGGGCCATCCTCTCCATATCGAGCTGGATCTTCCTGCGTTTGACCTCGTCGATCCCGGTGGGCACGGAGTCGATCTCGATGCGGAGCCTGGATGCGGCCTCGTCGACGAGGTCGATCGCCTTGTCGGGGAGGAAACGGTCCGTTATGTACCGGTGGGAAAGCGTCGCGGCGGCGACAAGCGCCGAATCCTTTATCCGGACTCCGTGGTGCCCTTCGTATCTTCCCTTCAGGCCGCGAAGGATCGCGATCGCGTCCTTCACCGACGGCTCTTCGACCCGCACCGGCTGGAACCGCCGCTCGAGCGCGGCGTCCTTCTCGATATGTTTCCTGTATTCGTCGAACGTCGTCGCTCCGATGCATCGCAGCTCCCCGCGGGCCAGAGCGGGCTTGAGCATGTTGGAGGCGTCCATCGACCCTTCCGCCTTTCCCGCCCCGACCAGCGTATGCAGTTCGTCGATGAAAAGGACGACGCGTCCTTCCGCGGCCGTGATCTCCTTGAGCACCGCCTTGAGCCGGTCCTCGAACTCCCCGCGGTACTTCGCCCCGGCGATCAGCGCGCCCATGTCCAGCGCCAGGACCCGCTTCTCCTTCAACCCTTCTGGAACGTCGCCGGTCACGACCCGCTGTGCAAGACCCTCCACGATAGCGGTCTTGCCCACGCCCGGCTCGCCGATCAGGACGGGGTTGTTCTTCGTCCGCCGGGAGAGCACCTGGATCACGCGCCGGACCTCGTCGTCCCGGCCGATCACGGGGTCGAGCTTATCGCGGCGGGCCATTTCGGTCAGGTCCCGGCAATACTTGTCGAGCGCCTGGTACTTGTCCTCCGGGTTCTCGTCCGTGATCCTCTGCGTTCCACGGATCGCGGTCAGGGCGGAGAGGAGCGACCCTCGGGAGATCCCGTGCTTCCGCATCAGGTCGGCCGCCTTCCCGGGCTCCTCCGTGAACGCAAGCAGAAAGTGCTCGGCGGACACGTACTCGTCACTGAAGGCGTCGGACTCGGCGAGGGCGCGGGCGAAAAGAGGCTCCATGCGAGGGGAGAGCCCCCTTGACACCACGCCGGTCACCTTGGGGAAGGATGCCAGGATCGCGTCCGCGTCCGACTGGAGTCGATGCGGCGAGGCCCCGGCGCGCGCGAAAAGATCGGCGGCGATCCCTCCCTCCTGCCTGAGCAGCGCCGCGAAAAAGTGCTCGGGAGCCACTTCCGCGTGCCCGCGCCCGGAAGCGAGCCGCACGGCGTCCTGGAGCGCTTCCTGCGATTTGACGGTAAGCCTGTCCAGGGAAATCATCGCGTCACCCACCCCGACTTAGTGCTGCGTTTCACAATTACGCCTGCATTCGAGCGCCGCTGCATCCGCCCCGGCTGCGTTGCGCTCCTTGCGCCGTACTTAACAGTACGCCTCAGTCGCGCGCCTTGCCGGACCGGCGCATCGACGCTCTCGGTGCGTTATCACAATAATATACGACGCCGTAATTATGAAGCGCAGCACTCAGTTGGAGGGCCCGCCCGGGGAATGCGGGGCGGGCCGAAAGGAAGCCGCTACCTGTTCTTCACCGCGAGGAAAAGCCGGCCGTCGCCCCGTTCCACGAGAAAGAGGATCGTCTTGCCGCCCTTGATCTTCTTCACCAGCTTCTGGAACTCGGCCGTGCCGGAGACCGGCTGCCTGTTGATCTGCCGGACTATGTCTCCCTCCTGGAAGCCGGCTTCGTCCGCGGGGCTCCCGGACTCGACGGAGGAGACGAGCACCCCCTTGCGATTCTCTATTTCCATGTGCCTTGCGACTTCGGGAGTGATGTCCTGCACGGTCAATCCCATCCCCTTCGTTAGGTCGGGGCCGCCCGCGCGTCTCGACGGCTCCCCTTCCATCTCCGCGATGGTTACGGGGATCGTCATCTCCTTCCCCTCGCGTATAACCTTGATGTCGATCGTCCTGCCCGGCTTGGTCGACGCAACAAGATTGGGAAGTTCATGCTCGTCGCCTACTGCCTTCCCGTCGAAAGCCACGATCACGTCCCCCGACCGGAGCCCCGCCTTCTCCGCGGGCCCGTCCTTGGTCACGTCCGCCACCACCGCCCCCTTCTTTCCCGGGACCGAAAGCGTCTCGGCCATCTCGGGAGTGAGCCGCTGGATGTAGACGCCGAGCCACCCGCGGGTGACCTTTCCCTTTTCCTTGAGCTGGCCGAGGACCGTCTTCGCGAGGTGGATGGGAGTCGCGAAACCGATCCCCTGTCCCCCCTGGATGATCGCCGTGTTTATCCCCACCACTTCCCCTCCCAGGTTGAAGAGGGGGCCCCCGGAGTTCCCGAAGTTGATCGAAGCGTCGGTCTGGATGAAATCGTCGTAAGGCCCCGCTCCGATGATCCGCCCCTTGGCGCTCACGATTCCCGCGGTGACCGTGTGCCCCAGGCCGTAAGGGTTCCCGATCGCCACCACCCACTCCCCGATCTCCAGCCTCTCGGAATCGCCGAGGCGAAGGAACGGAAGCTTCTTGCCGGCCTTGATCTTTATGAGAGCGATGTCGGTCTTCGGGTCGGTGCCTATCACTTCCGCCTTGAAGTCTTCCTTGTCGAGGAGGCTGACCAGGATCTCGTCGGCTTTTTCTACGACATGGTTGTTCGTTAGGATATACCCATCGTCGGAAACGATGAAACCGGACCCCAGGCTCTTCCTTTTCTGCTCGCGGGGAACGTTCCCGAAGAACCTGTGGTAGAAATCCTCGAACGGGTCCTGCTGCCCGAAGGGGCTGCGCGTGCGCGGCTGGTTGAAACGCACCACCTGGGTAGTGGTAATGCTGACGACACCGGAGGACACTTCCTTGACGAGACTCGGGATGTCCACGGGAAGCATGCGGCCGGCGGCGGTCGAGGATACGTTGACGGCCTTCTCGCTCTGTCCCACGAACAGCGCATTCGTTATCGGCGACAGGTTGAAGGCGACGGAGATCAACAGCCCCGCCCCGACCGCGGCAAGCACGAGGGCGACCACCTTGCTCCTTTTCATCACTTACCTTTCCCTCCCTTTTCCTGCCCCGCCTGCATCAATGCCAGGTAACCCATCCGGAGATGGTACAGGCCCTCAGTGAGCACTCCCGCTTCCTCTTCAGTGAGGTTCCCCTTCGTCTTCTCCTGGAGGATCGACAGCATGTCGATCGAATCCTTGGCTGCCGGCAGGTCCACC
>JAENIX010000108.1 GCA_016844415.1 Actinomycetota bacterium
CTCGCTGAGCGATGTCTACGCGATGGGGGGCGAGCCGCTTTTCGCCCTTGCCATAGCGGCCTTCCCGAACGACACAAAGACCCTGCCCCTCTTATCGGACGTGATGGCCGGCGCCGTCGACAAGGCGAAGGAAGCGGGGATCTGCATCATCGGGGGGCACACGATCCAGGACAAGGAGCCGAAGTTCGGGCTCTCGGTCACGGGAAGGGTGCACCCGGACAATATATGGAACAACCGGGGCGCGAAGGCTGGAGACCTCATCGTCCTGACCAAGCCGCTCGGGACGGGCGTGGCGACCACGGGGATCAAGTGGGGTATCACCACGAAGGAGACCGCGAACATCGTTATGGAGTCGATGGCGCGGCTGAACGCGGCGGCGGCCAGGGCGGGACGCGAGGCCGGCATCCACACGGCCACGGACGTCACCGGGTTCGGGCTCCTCGGGCATCTTATCGAAGTCCTGGAGGGGAGCGGGCTGTCCGCCGAGATACGCCATTCTGAAATCCCGGTCTTCCCCGGGGTCCGCGAGCTGATGAAGCACAGGATCAGCCCGGCGCTGGCCGCCCTGCCGCGCTTTCCGGGGGCGCGTTGGCTCCATAGGAGCTTCGGCATCCCGCCGGTCCCGAGGAGCGCCCGGGAAAACATCGCCCACCAGCAGTCCAAGGTCCGGCTGCCGCCGCTTCTGCCCGAGAGCGAGGCATACCTGCTGGCGGATCCGCAGACCTCCGGCGGCCTTCTGATGTTCGTTCCCGAGGATCGGGCGGACGGTTTGAGAAAGGCGCTCGCGGACGCCGGTCAGCCGTCCTGGTGGATCGGGCGCACCCACCCGATGTCATCCCCGGAGATGCCGCGCATCACGGTGCTCTGATTCTCAGAACCGTACCTTAGAACCGGGACGGACCTCAGAACCGGGACGTTCCTAAGAACTCCAAATGGGGGGTGTACCTGTTTCGTTTCCGAGTTCTTAGGAACGTCCCGGTTCTGAGGTCCCGGTTCTTAGGTTAAGATGGGCGTACAACTTGAGCTGGAGGTTGGGAGATGGGAAAGATAGACATCGGGCGCGTGCGTTCGCTTTCCATCAAGTGCCTCTCCGAGGTGGCATGGCACGACACCGCGAGGATGCGGCAGGACGTCCGCGAGGCGGGGGGGCTGCAGGCCGACCAGTTCGAGGTCAAATGGACCCCGGGGAACGCCGCGGGGGTTTCCGCCCTGATCGAGACCATAGACGGCGGCGGGCGCTCGCGGAAGATCCTGATGGACGCGGGGTGGGACGTCGAATACATGGACGGCGTCTTCCGGCGAGAAAAGGTCGACAGGATGCTTTCGGCCGGCGAGATCGGCTTCGTTTACATCACACACGAGCATGTCGACCACTTCTGGGGCCTTCCGGCGGTCCTGAAATACCGCCCCGACATCAAGATTCTCATCCCCACCGGTTTCTCGCAGAAAAGCCGTCAAACCCTGCAAAGCAGCGGTCACCAGGGGAAGGTGGTGGAGCTGGGACCGGAGGCCCCCCATGTCCTGTTCCCGGGCTGCGCATCGGCCACGTTCGACATCCCGATCTTACTCAAGACCCACGGGGAGCAGTCGCTCTACTTCCATGTCGAGGGGCGTGGAATGATCACCGTCACCGGGTGCTGCCACGCCGGGGTGCTCGGGCTGCTGGAATACGCCGAACAGGAGTTCGAAGGCTTCACCGAGTTCCACGGGGTCTACGGCGGCCTGCACATCTCCCCGTTCGAGGAGTGGGGGCCCGCGCAGGACGAGCTTCTGGACAAGCTCAAGTCCTATCGTATCCAGCGACTTGCCTGCAACCACTGCACCGGGGTCCTCACCGTCCAGAAGATGCTGGAAAAGGGGATGCACGTCGTCCGGGGATCGGGAAAAAACGGCAGCGTCAGCGAGTTCTACGTGGGGAACGGGGACACGATCGTTTTCTGACGGATGGGGCCCCGCCGGGTTCTTTCAGGCGAGGTAGCGCTCCCGCCAAAGGGCGAAGACGAGCAGCGCCCAGAGCCGGTACTGGTTGTCCTGCCTCCCCGACAGGTGCTCGTCCACCACCCGGGACACCCCCGCCGGCAGTAGAAACCCTTCCTTCCGTATCCGGTCCGCCCCCAGGTATTCGTCGAGCAGGGGCCGAAGCTCGTTTCGCAGCCACTTGTTCACGGGGATGCCGAACCCCATCTTCGGCCGGTCGAGCAGCTCACGGGGCACGAGACGGTAGAGGACCTTCCGCAGAAGGTATTTCGTCTCGCCGCCGCGCACCTTGTACTCCATCGGCAGCCTCGCCGCGAACTCCACCACCCGGTGGTCGAGCAGCGGAACCCTCGCCTCCAGCGAAAAGGCCATCGATGCCCGGTCGACCTTAGACAGGATGTCGTCCGGCAGGTAGGTGCGTATATCGGTGGCCATGGCCCGCTCGACGATGCCGCCCCACCGGTCGTCACGGAACGTCCGGAAGTACGACAGGTGCGAATCGTCCGACACCTCGGGGATGATCTCCCCCATGCGCCTCCTTTCGAATATCCCCACCGTGTGGTAGTACATCTGCGCCGGGTCGTCGTATAGAAGGCTCTCGGCCGCGCGCTGCACCTTGTGGACCGGGATGCGCGAAAGGAGCATGCAGAGCGGCCGGCGAAGAAGGGCCGGGACACCCATGGCGGCCTCCCCCTGCCGGACCCAGTCGTACCTCGGGTAGCCGCAGAAGAGCTCGTCCCCCCCATCCCCGGAGAGGCTTACGGTCACATGCTGCCGGGTGAACTCCGAGACGAGCATCGTGGGGATAGCGGAGGAATCGGCGAACGGCTCGTCGTACGCATCCGGGATCTTCCGGACCAGCGCGAGCGCCTCCGCCGCCGTGCACATCTTCTCGTGGTGGTCGGTCCCCAGGTGCTTCGCCACCTCTTTCGCATAACCCGACTCGTCGTACCCCTTTTCATGAAACCCGATGGAAAAAGTCTTCACGGGCATCGAGGAGGCCTGCTGCATGAGCGCCACCGTCAGCGAGGAGTCGATTCCGCCGGAGAGGAACGCCCCCAGAGGGACGTCGCTGACCAGCCGGTACCGGACGGAGGAGGAGAGTAGGGAGGCAAGCTCCTCCAGGTACTCCTCTTCCGTGCGGGCCGGCTCCAGCCCGGTTCTCCAGTGTCTCGAGAGGTCCCAGTACTCCTTGTCACGAACGTTGCCGTCCGGAAGCACCTCCATCATATGCCCCGGAAGCACCTTGCGCGCGTGGCGGAAGATGGAATGCGGAGCCGGGACGTACTGGAACTGCAGGTAGTACTGGAGCGCCTCGCGGTCGACCTCACGTGAAAAAGAGGGGCATGCCAGGAGCGGCTTGAGCGTCGAGGCGAAAAGGATCAGCCCGGGCGCGCGGGCCAGGAAGAGCGGCTTGATCCCGAGCCGGTCGCGCACGAGGTAAAGCTTTCCCGCCTGCTCGTCCCAAAGGGCGAAGGCGAACATCCCGATGAACCGTGGGACCGCACCGCCGACCCCCCATTCCCTGCAGGCGGCCAGGACCACTTCCGTGTCGGAGTCCCCGCGGAAGCGGTGCCCCACCTTTTCGAGCTGCTTGCGTATCTCGCGGTAGTTGAAGACCTCGCCATTATATGAGAGGACTGAAAGCCCGTCGCTCCCCTCCATCGGCTGGGCGCCTGTTTCCGTCAGGTCGATGATGGAGAGCCGCCGGTGGGACAGCCCCACGCGTCCGTCGCCTGAAAGCCATACTCCCTTGGCGTCCGGCCCGCGGGGGACCATCGCGTCCCCCATTTTCCAGAGGAGCTCTTTCCCCGGACGATGCGCCCCGGTGGCGATGAATCCCGCTATTCCGCACATGGGGCCATCATATCCGCGATGCCTTGGTGTGCGCCACCCCGTCCCTCAGGCAGAGGAAGTGCCAGTAAGGGGGATGGTCCGAAACGACGACTTCGCCGAACGTGTCTGCAAGCGAGAGTATCTGCCGCCTGGAGAACCGCTGCTCGATCCGCGTGAAGAACCGGTCGTACACGTCCTGCCGGATCCGCAGGACCGACTTCCCGCGGTAGAAATCGTGCAGCGGGACGAAGCGGGACAGACCCAGCGGGCGAAGCGCTCGCCCCATTCCCACCATCGGCAGGTAAACGCCGAGCGTGAGCATCCACGTGGCGCCCGATCTCGCGGCGGGGCTTCGGACCTTCGACAATAGAAGCCGCAGCCGGGTGACGACCGACAGGATCGCACGCCAGTGCGCCGGGCGGTTGTCCAGCGCGTAATACATGAAGATCAGAAGGGCCGGGGAGCGGCGCGCCAGCGCCCTGAGCTCTCCGAGCGCATCGGTCGGCAGGTGGTGCAGCACCCCAAGGCAGAAGAGGAAGTCGGCGAAGTCGTCGCGGAACGGCAGCGCCGTCAGGTCGCCGAGGAAGTAGATGACATTGTCCGCGGCGGCCAGGTTCCTGCGCGCGACGAAGACGGCCTCCGAGAAGTCCACCAGCACCAGCTACCGGCAGGCGCCTTTCAGGAAATGGCTCCATCGCCCGATGCCGCATCCCAGGTCGCAGACCCGCTTCCCCGCGAGGCCCCCGATATCGACAAGGTCGAAGTACTGGAGGAACTCTTCCCTGTGCTCCGGGAGCAGTTCCGGGAAGCGTTGCCATTCCTCTCCGAAGGTGTGCTGGATGTCCTCCG
>JAENIX010000109.1 GCA_016844415.1 Actinomycetota bacterium
TCGTTCGAGTGGCACTGCAGGCACTCGGCGCCGAACAGCTCCTTGATCCTCTCCCGCACGGCGGGGTAGGTCTTGAGGACGCTCCCCAACGTCATCTCCGGCTTGATCGGTCCTTCCTTCGTCATGCGGTCTTCCTCCCGCGCGCCTTTTTCCTTTTCATTATAGCAGGGCGGCTCTCACTGGACCGGACATTCAGTATGTAGTAGGTCGCCGACCCGAATGCGACAACCTCGCCCGCCTCGTCCCTGATCTCAGTGGCCCCCACCGCGATCGTCTTCCCCATACGCAGGATGTTTCCGTGCGCGGTCACCTTCCCTTCCGTGGCCGGCCTCAGGAAATTCACCTTGTACTCCACCGTCGTCATCTTCGAGGACAGGGGCATCACGCTCCGCAGGGCGGTCGCCACCGACATGTCGACCAGGCCGCCGATCACCCCGCCGTGCAGCGACCCGAACGAGTTCCTGAGGATCGGCCGTATCCGGCATTCCATCACGCTCTTGCCGTTTTTGGAGGACAGAAGCTTCATACCCATCAGCCGGATGAATGGAAACACGTTCACCCGTTGTTTGTAGAACTCCTCGTCGAAGACCTTCATGTCGCCCCCGCTCTCAGGCGTTATCGTAGTGCGAAAATTTCATCATGTACGTGCCCCGCCCCTGGGAAAGGGAGCGCAGGGCCGTCACGTAGCCGAACATCTCCTTCAGCGGCACGCGCGCGGACAGAAAGGTGACGTCCTGCCTGCGATCCACCGAGGTCAGGTGCCCCCTTCGCGCGTTGATGTCCCCGATCACGCCTCCCGTGAACTCGTCGGGGGCGATGATTTCCACCGTCATGATCGGCTCCAGCAGGTACGGCTTCCCCTTCTCGCACGCCGCCAGTAATGCCCGGACGGCCGCGACCTTCGCCGCCATGGGGGTGGGGACCCCGGAAAGGAACTCCAGGCTTTCCACTTCGACGGACACGTCGTCGACCGGATATCCCAACACCCCGGCGAAAACCCCTTCCCTTATACCTTCCTCCACGCTGTCGGCCACTTCTTTCGAATGCCCCAGCATCCGCAGCCGGTCGGATACCTTGACCCCCGAGCCCCGCGGCCCAGGCAGGACGGACAGGATCACCCTGACGGAGATCTGTCTTTCGGCGATCTCCCTCTCGAAGATCGTGTCCGCCGTCGCCTTCTCCGCCACCGTTTCCCGGAAGAGGACCTGCGGCTTTCCTGTGCGCACGACGAGCCCGAACTCCCGCGCGAGGCGCTCCACCACGATTTCCAGGTGAAGCTCTCCCATGCCTGAAAGTATGATCTGGCCGGTTTCGGCGTCCTCGCGCAGGGATAAGGTGGGGTCCTCGTCCAGCATGTGGCGGATCGTATCCCGAAGGCGGTCCATGTCACGCACGGTCCTCGGCTCCACGGCGATCGACACCACCGGCTTCCGGAACTCGATCGATTCGTAGATTATCGGAGCTCCCGGATCGCAGAGGGTGTCCCCCGTTCGCGCGGACTTAACTCCCCTGGCCCCCGCTATGTCACCCGCCCGCGCCTCCTCGATCCGCTCCTTCTTCGCCGCGTGAATCCGGAACAGGCGGGCGATCTTCTCCTCCACGCCGGTGGCCGAGTTGAGCACCACGTCCCCTTCCGCCACTTTCCCGGAATAGACCCGCAGGTAGACCGTCCTGCGCCCCTCCTCTATCAGCACCTTGAAGACCAGCGCGGAAAAGGGAGCGGAGGTAGAAGGTTCCCGCTTCGCGGGTACCCCGGTGCGCGGATCGTCCCCCTTCGCGGGGGGGACCTCGCTGGGGGAAGGCAGGTAGTGAACGATTCCGTCCATCACCGGCTGGATCCCCTTGTTGCGCAGCGCTGCGCCCGCGAACACCGGGAAGAAACCGCCCGCAAGCGTCCCCTTGCGGACCGCGCCGCGGAGCATGGGGGGAGGAACCTCTTCGCCCGCGAGGTACTTCTCCGCGACGGCGTCGTCCGCGTCCCCGGCCGCCTCGAGAAGCACCTCCCGCCAGGCGAGGACCGACTCCTTCTCTTCCGCCGAAAGCGGAATGCGCCGGATATCCGACCCGCTTCCGTCTTCGGGGAACTCCAGCCTCTCCATGGTTATGAGGTCGGCCACCGCAAAGAAAGTTCCGCCCCGGAAGATCGGCGCCGTCACCGGCACTCCGCGCGCCTGGAGTTTCTTCTTCATCTCGGCGACGACCCTGTCGAAGTCCGCTCCCGGCCGGTCGAGCTTGTTTATGAACGCCAGCCGCGGGATCCGGTGCCTGTCCGCCTGCCTCCACACCACCTCGGACTGCGCCTCCACGCCGGCCACCCCTTCGAAGATCACCACCGCGCCGTCCAGGACCCGCAGCGACCGCTCCACCTCTATCGTGAAATCCACGTGCCCCGGCGTGTCGATCAGGTGGACCTCCGCGCCGAGCCATGCGAACTGAGTGACCGCGGCCGTGATCGTGATCCCTCGCTCCCTCTCCTGCGGCAGGTAGTCCATCTGCGCATCGCCTTCGTGCACTTCCCCCATCCGATGCGTGATACCCGCGTAGAACAGAACGCGCTCGGTGAACGTGGTCTTCCCGGCGTCGATATGGGCGATGATGCCGATGTTGCGCACCATCCCGATAACACTCATATCAGAAGTTCCCCCGGAAGAGATTGAACGTGGAAGTGCCGGGAATTTCCCTGTCTTCCCGCAGGGCCGCGAAGACGGGCCCGATATCCTGCGCGGGGACGCCCCGCACATCCACGTAGAAATCCTGGATTCCCGCCGCCCGAATCTCGTGCAGATTACCGGACGCCGAAAACGGCTGCAAGGGGCGCACCGTCGATCCGTGGTCGTCCACCTCCACGACGAACCGCTCCGCCTTCGGGCTCACGACCTCCCCTCCCCTGAAAACGCCGGCGGGGACCAGCCGGGAAATCATGAGGGGAACGGAGGAGTAGACCAGCGCGATCCCAAGACCGTGCAGGTATTTCCCGACCGCCCGTAGTGCCGGGAGAGGCGCCTCTATCGGCAGGACCATCCGCGACGCGCCCATGCGCGACAGGACGGAGAGTGCGCCCAGGTTGAAGCCGTACAGGTAGTGATCGGCGACCAGGGTCACGTCCCTTCTCGTATCGACCCCCCCGAAGAGGGCGAAGTGCCCCACGTCGGACACGACCCACCGCCGGTGGCCCTTCTGCACCGCTTCCTTGACCGTCCGGCGGAGAAACGCCACATCGGATTCGAGAAATGGCGCGGGCAGCCGCAGGTAGGCGCGGTCGCGGAAAACCCCGCGGGAGGCCGGCGACGGGTCCCTCGCCATCCCGCGCGTGAATTCCACGACAGGGACGATTTCCTCCTCCTTCGGAAGATGCTGGAGCTGATCGGCGCGGCAACCCGTAAAGAAAACCGCGGGAAGCTTCTCCCGGCGGTTCCCCGCCACCCGGAGCGTGGGGAGTATGGAGATGCGAAGCTCCTTCCCCGCGATGTAGAAGTCCCTGTCGAATTTCCGGGCGGCCTTGACGAACAGGGCCTCCACGTCGGGCCAGGATATCGTCGCCCCGCGCCCCTCGACCCGGATCTCCCCCAGGGGAAGGTCGCCGCGGTAGACGGATGAAAGTCTGGCTTCCGCGTCCGGCGGAAGCTTCTCCGCACCGGAAGCCCTCCCTCCGGAAACACGGAAGGAGACCGAGCCTTTCACTTTGCCGTAGGTCGCCTCGATCGCCACTATCCCGTCGCCGGCGGCGATCCGGAAAGTCACCCCTTCCGACCGTATCGACTCCATCTCCTTCCTCGCCTGCCTGGTGATCTCGCCGCGGCCTCCGCCCCCGACGCGGAACAGCAGGTCGCCCGGTGAAACCGGAAAGGGGACCTTGACGTAGAAGCCGTCAGGGCCGGCCTTCATCGACAACGCCGTAAACCCTTTCCCGGACCCGTCGCTCTGGAATTGCACGCGAAGGCGGTCGCCCCGCGAAACGGGGGCGCTTCCGGGGATATGCGCCCAGCCGTCGCGGACCTCCTGGACGGTTCCCAGCGGATCCCCAACGTTCCCGGAGCCGCCTCCCGCGACGACCTCCCCCGGCGCTGCGCCTCCCGTGAGGCCGGGGGTTTCCTCCCTGCCGATCACATCCGACAGGATCTTCCTTCCCGCGGCTACCCCTTCCCCGGGCTTCCCCGCGCGGATGAGATCCAGCGCGGTCCTGTAGGCCGAAACCACGCCGGACACGTATTCCGCGCTGCGCATCCGCCCCTCTATCTTGAACGCGGCGATGCCCAGCGGGACAAGTTCCGGCAGGAAATCGATAAGGGAAAGATCGCGGGTCGAGAAGACCGCCTCCTCGCCGCCGGGATAGCCGTACAGGCGCCGGCAGGGCTGCACGCACGCCCCGCGGTTTCCGCTCTTGCCCCCAAGGAACGACGAGAAGAAGCATTTCCCCGAATAGGAGTAGCACATCGCGCCGTGCACGAATATTTCCACGCCGATGCCCGCCCGCGCGGCGATCTGCCGGACCTCATCGATCCGCAGATGGCGCTCCAGGATCACCCGCTCCGCCCCCAGGCGAGCGAATTCTCCGGCTGCAAGGGTGGAGGCGCATCCGGCCTGCGTGCTCACGTGGATATGCAGGCCCGGGAAGAATTCGCGCACGATCCGCAACAGCCCCAGGTCCTGC
>JAENIX010000110.1 GCA_016844415.1 Actinomycetota bacterium
CAGGCGGGAGATCGGGAAACAGCCGCAGGAGCGCCTGCTCGCGGACCCGGGCCCGGAATGCCGCCGGCTCCAGCGCGCCGATCCCGAAGGCGACATGGCCGGCAACGACATCGAGGGTCCTGACCCGGCGCCCCCCGAAGACCACTTCCTTGCGCACGTCGATTCCGGCGGGTTCAAGCCGTTCGATTGCACGAGCAAGGTCATCGGCCTTGATGTGCCCGCTCGCCAATATGCGGCGGTACTCTTCGTTGGTCAGGTAGCCGCGTCCGCCGGTAAGGTTCCGCGCCTTGCGGACCGCCGTGTCGAAGGGGAGATGTTCGAGACCGTGAAGGGGATTATGGTGGATGAATGTCCGCATCGGCCAGAACGACGAAACGGACTCGCTTGCCAGGGCGATCGCGGACAGCACCCGCTGCCGGTCGGCTTCGGTGATCGGACTTGTCTGCAAGACACGTTCGGTGGACACGGGAACGTCCCTTTTCCTAGCCCGCCGCCAGGTAGAACCCCAGGATCAGGATGACCCCGAGGAGCACGGCGATGGCGTAATCGTGGAACTGCCCTCTCTGCATCTGCCGCATCCACCGCCCGACGCTCGTGACGGCCGCTCCGAAGCCGTCGACGGCGCGGTCGATGACTCCCAGGTCGATCGATTCGGACAGCCACCTCCCGAAATGTTCGGACGCCTCGCCGATTCCGTTAACGGCACGGTCGATGACTCCCGCGTCGAACGAATCCGACAACCACCTCGCGAGCGAAAGCGTGGGCCGCACCAGCGCCGCCTGGTAGATCTCATCCACGTACCCGCGGTTGAGCACGACCACGTACGCCGTGGCGCCCCACCTCTCCCACAGTCCGGGGGCCGCCGCAACCCGCCGCCGCAGCGCCGCGCGCAGCCCCCCCCATGCCGCAGCCAGGAAGGTCAGGGCGGCGACCGTCACGGCAGCCAGGGCCAGCGTCCCTTCCGCCGTGGTCGGCGAAGCTCCCCGGAGCGGAGACGGCAGCGCCGAAGCCATGAACCGCTCGAACCAGGCCCATCCCGCGAGGGGCGACCAGACCGTAGCCAGGACAACCACCCCCGCTGTCCCTCCCACGAATCCGAGCGCCCGCGGAGACAGGAGCCGAAGCGGTGTGGCGTCCACCCCGGATCGGAGCTCTGCGGTCCCGATCAGCCGCAGCAGGTAAACGATCGTCATCAGCGCAGTGGCCCATGCCAGCGCCCAGAACACCGGGTGGCCGTGGTCCGCCGGAGACGCCAGGTGAAACAGCCCTTTCCCGCCCGAAAGGAGAACCAGGGGCGGCATCGCCGCCAGGGCGACCCCCGATATCCAGAGGAGCCAGAAGCGCGCCGGGAGCCATCGCCCCGGACGCTCCGATTCCATGAGAGCTTCATGCGCGGCGACCCCCTCGATCGCGGTCCCCGCGGTAAGGAACAGCAGGGACTTGAACGCGGCGTGGGCGACCAGGTGGAAGATCGCCAGCCCGTAGGCCCCCAGTCCGCAGGCCAGCATCATGTACCCCAGCTGGCACATCGTGGAATACGCCAGGATCCGCTTGATGTCGGTCTGGACCATCGAGACCGCCGCCGCGAAGAACGCCGACCCGGCGCCGACGAACGCCAGGACGTTCAGCGTCACGGGAGCGAGGTCGAACAGCGGGGCGAAGCGGGCGATGAGAAACACGCCGGCGGTCACCATCGTCGCCGCGTGGATGAGAGCCGACACGGGGGTGGGGGCCTCCATCGCGTTGGGCAGCCACACGTGGAAGGGGAGCTGGGCAGACTTCGCGAGCGCTCCGCAGAGAAACAGCAGGGTGATGAGAGTCAGCGTGTTCACCGATCCGAGCGTCCCGAAGAGCGCGACCGTGTCGCCTGCGTGCCGACCCGCCTCGCGCATGATCGCGAGGGAGTCGAGCGTCCCGAACGTCGTCCACGCAAGCATGACAGCCAGCAGGAACCCTGCGTCCCCGATCCGGTTGACCCAGAACGCCTTCACCGCGGCATCGCCTGCGGCCTTCCGTTCGTATGTGAACCCGATGAGAAGGTAGGAGCACAGCCCCACCGCTTCCCAGAACACGAACATCATCAGGAGGTTGTCGCTCATCACCAGCATCAGCATCGAGCCGGTGAACAGGGAGACGCAGGCGAAGAACCTGGAGTAGCCGGCGTCGCCTTGCATGTAGCGGACGCTGTAGGACTGCACGATCCCCGAGACCGCTGTCACCATGACCAGCATTACGACGGTCAGGCGGTCGACGAACAGGCCGAGCCGCACCACGAACGACCCGGAGCCGATCCACGTGTACAGCGCGACATGGACAGGACCCGACGAGACCACCTCGACCGCGGCCGCCACCGACAGGGCGAACGACATGCCGGCGGCGGCAAGCGCCACCGCGTGGCTGCGGCCGCGCAGCCAGTGACCGCCCAGCAGGAGCGCAATGAAGGCTAGCAGGGGCAGTACGGGGATAGCGAGGCAGGCGAGCGTCATCGCGCTACCGGCTCAGCACGAACTCAGCCGGGGTAATTGGCATATTGCTCGAAGTAATGTTTGCGGGTGACCCAGACATCGGAGACGAACACGACGCCAGAGTGGCGTTCGAACAGCGTGCCGAGGCCGGCCAGGATCGGATCGACCAGGGACTCGGGGACGACGGTGAAAAGCAGGTCGAGCGTGTGCATGTCGTTGAAGAGAAGGTGCCCTTCATGTATTCCGTGGTGCCCCCTGCCCGACACGTTCGGCACGATGGTGAAGCCGGAAACGTGCGCTTCCAAGAGTAGTTGTTCGACAAGGTGAAGATCTTCGCCGATTACGATGATCTCGACCTTCTTCATCATTATCAGGCTTGTGTCGCTCACTTTATCCCCCCCCGATCGACGTCTGGAGTCACCGCGAAGGACCATAAAAAACCTATACCTGAACTGCCGGCCCGTTTCAATCCAGGCGGTCCCTGGCCGAACGCGATCCCCATCGGGTTTTTCCTCACTTCCCCGCGTCGAAATACCGGGCGAGCAGCGACTCCCCGGACGGCCGTTCCGCGAGCGCCGCCTGCCTCTTCTCCTCCATCCGCGTCACGACAGCAGACACCGACGTCTCCATCTTCCGGAGGAACGTCTGGGGATACAGGCCGATCCAGAAGACGAACAGCAGGAGTGGCAGCATGTAGGCCACCTCGCGCGCATTCATGTCCGGCAGACGCCGGTTCTTCTCGTTCGTGACCGTGCCAAACATGACCCGCTGGTACATCCAGAGCATGTATACGGCCGCGTAGACGATCCCGACGGTGGCCGCCACCGTGAGCCCCCTCATCGGCTGGAACGCGCCCATGAGGATCAGAAACTCGCCGACGAAGTTGTTCAGGCCGGGCAGGCCGAGTGAGGAGAGCGTCACGATCATGAAGACGGTCGCGAACAAGGGGATGACCTTGAACAGCCCCCCGTATTCCGAGATGAGGCGGGTATGGCGCCTCTCGTAGAGGATCCCGACGAGGAGAAAAAGGGCTCCCGTCGAAATACCGTGGTTGACCATCTGGAGGAGCCCGCCCTGTATCCCCTGGACGTTGAGGGCGAAAAGGCCCAGCATCACGAACCCGAGGTGGGATACGGAGGAATAGGCCACGAGCTTCTTCATGTCCTTCTGAACCATCGCAACAAGGGCGCCGTAGATGATCCCGATAACCGCCAGCGCCCCCACAAACGGCATCAGGTCGAACGCGGCCACCGGGAACAGAGGCATCGCGAACCGCAGGAATCCGTAGGTCCCCATCTTGAGCAGGATCGCCGCCAGGATCACCGAGCCCGAGGTCGGTGCGTCCACGTGCGCGTCGGGAAGCCACGTGTGGAACGGGAACATCGGGACCTTGACCGCGAATGCGAGAGCGAAGGCGGCGAACATCCAGAACTGCAGCTTCACGGGGATCGACAGCTCGTACATGCTCAAGAGGTTCGTCGTGTAGACTCCCGTGACCTCATGATGGTGGAAATAGAGCGCGATGATCGCGACGAGCATCAGCACCGAGCCCGCGAAGGTGTACAGGAAGAACTTGATCGCCGAGTAGATGCGCCGGTCGCTCCCCCACACCCCAATGAGGAAATACATCGGGACGAGCACGATCTCCCAGAAGATGTAGAAGAGGAAGAGATCGATGGCCAGGAACACGCCGACCATCCCGACCTCGAGAACGAGCATGAAGATCATGAACTCCTTGACGTGCTCCTCGACCGCCTCGTAGGTGGAAAGTATGGCGATCGGCATGAGGAACGTCGTGAGCATCACAAGCCAGAGCGAGATCCCGTCGACCCCCACGTGGTACTCGATCCCGAAGCCGGGGATCCAGGGGGCCCGCCGGACGAACTGCATCGCTGCGGTGGGGCCGTTGACCCCGATGGCCAGCGGCAGCGAGAGGAGGAACTCCGCCAGGGTCACCAGCAGGGTTGTATTCCGAATCAGGCGAGGGTTCTCCCTCGGCAGGAAGAAGAGCAGCAGCGCCCCGGCCAGCGGGAAGAAGATCAGCGCCGTCAGCAGGTTCGACGCCAGGCATGCCGGGATCCACGTCATTTCCGCACGCTCCGAATTGCTCCCTTCCTTCTTTCGCCCTACCGGGTGATGACGTAACCGACGATCAGGACCGCCCCGAG
>JAENIX010000111.1 GCA_016844415.1 Actinomycetota bacterium
GAGCAGCCTGGAGACGCGGGCCAGGGCCTTCAGATGCATGCCGGCGGAATGCTCGGGGGCCACGATCAGGAAAAACAGCTGCGCCGGCTTGCCGTCGATTGAGTGGAACTGCACGCCCGCGCTGCTGCGCCCGAAAACGGCGACGAGCCGATTCAGGCCCGGTACTTTGCCGTGCGGAATCGCCACGCCGTCCCCGATCCCCGTGCTTCCCAGGTTCTCCCGCTCCATCAGGATGGATGTCAGGTCCTGCGCGGAGAGCGACGGGACGCCGGCGGCGGCCGCTTCCGCCATCTCGAGAAGGACCCCTTCCTTTGTCCCGGCCCGCAGGTCGCAGATGACGCCCCCGGGAGAGACTATGTCCAGGATCTTCATCGGCTGGAAGGCTCCGTGAACCCGATGTTACCGTCCTGCTGGCGGAAAACCACACTGGGCTGGTTGGTCTCCTGGTTCACGAACATGACAACGTCCACCCTGAGGAGATCGAGGTGGTGGGCGGCCTCCTCCACGCTCATCGGCTTGGTGAGGAAGTTGTCGGAACGGACGATCAGCGGTCCCTCGCCGGCTTCCTGGATCGTGAGGGAGGATCCCGAAACCATAGTTGCGGGGGATGACCCGATTGCCTTCTCCTTGCGCTTCTCGCGGTATTTCTTGAGCTGCCGCTCGACCTTGTCGCACACCAGGTCTATCGCGGAGTACAGGTCATCGGTGGACTCGAACGCCTTGATCGTGATCCCCTTGCCGGTGGTGAACACCTCGGCTATATGCCGGTACTTCTCCACCGAAAGGGTTACGTGCGCATCGAACGGCTGGTCCACTACCTTCTGGACTTTCGAGAGTTTTTCGGTCACGTAATCCTTCAGCGGCTTGCTCGGATCGACGTGACGGAAGGTGACGTTTATCTTGCTCACTCCTTTAGGCCTCCTTTGCGGTTACGGACTTTTGCGGCAAAAACTAGAACGGCTTTTTTCTCCTCGACGACGGAAGCATCCCGAGCTGGGCCCGGTACTTCGTCACGGTCCGTCGGGCGATCCGGATCCCCTGGTTCCTGAGAAGCCGCATCAGCTCCTGGTCGGACAGCGGTTTCCCGCACCCCTCCGCGGAGATGATCTCACGGATCTTCTCCTTGACCGATTTGGATGCGATGTCATCCTCGCCCCCGTCGCGGTTCAGCCCCGAGTTGAAAAAGTACTTCAGCTCGAAAATGCCATGGGGCGTGTAGGCGTACTTGCCGCTCGTCACCCGCGAAACGGTGGACTCGTGCATCGATATGTCCTCCGCGACGTCCCGGAGGGTCAGCGGCCGCAATCCCTTCGGGCCGCGCTCGAGGAAATCCCGCTGCAGCTTGATTATGCTCTCCACGACCTTATAGATGGTCCGCTGCCGCTGCTGGATGCTCTTTATGAACCACAGCGCGGAGTTTATTTTCTGTTTGAGAAACTCCCGGTCCTCCTTCGGCAGCGAGTCGCCTTCGGCAAGGAGACGGCGGTAATAGGAGCTCAGGCGCAGGCGGGGCTGGCCGTCCTCGTTCAGGGTGATCACCCACTGGTCGTCGACCTTGAAGATATGGACGTCGGGCGTGATGTAGTGGACGTCGTCCCCGGAGAATTCCCTTCCGGGCTTGGGAGAGAGGGTCACCAGCTTCTGGTAGGCGTCCCGGACCGCTTCCCTCGAAACCCGGAGCCGCCGGGAGATACCTCCGAGGTCGCCACGGCAAAAAAGGTCGAAATGGTCGGTTAGGATTTTCAGGGGCAGCGCGAAGTCGTCTCCCTTTTCCCGGGCCTGGATCATCAGGCATTCCCTCAGGTCGCGGGCGCCAACCCCCAAGGGGTCCAGTGACTGGATTTTCGCGATGCCCTGGTCGACGGCTTCCTGGGGCTCCGAAAGGGTCAGTGCGGCCTCCTCGGCGGAAACCTTCAGGTAGCCGTTCTCGTCAACGTTCCCGATAAGGTACGTGGCGATGTGCCGCAGCGTTTCATCGGCGGTGGACAGGCCCATCTGCCACTCAAGATGCTCCGCCAGGGAGGGCTTCCGGGAAACCAGGTTCTCGTAGTATGGTCGGCCGTCGTCCTCTTCCCTTTCCCGCTCGCCCCGCCCTTCCTGGTGCCCCCCGTCCCCGAAGTAGTAGTTCCAGTCGAGCCGGTCGATAAGCCCTTTTTCAGCTCTCTGCGGAGGGGCTTCCCCGGCAGGCGCGGCGCCATCCTCCGGGGTCGTGCCGGCTTCCCCGGTTCCGGCGGCCCGTTCCTCCTGGGAAACCTCCCCGTCCTGGGGCCCCTCCTGGGACTCTTCGAGGACGGGGTTCTTTTCCAGTTCTTCACGGATGGCTTGCTGGAGTTCAAGGCGCGAAAGTTGCAGGAGCTTGATCGCCTGCTGCAGCTGTGGCGTCATAACCAGCTGCTGGCTCAATTTCAGGGACTGTCTAAGCTCCAGCGCCATCCCGCCCCCGGGCGATCAGAGGGTAAATCCATCTCCGAGATAGATTTCCCTAACGCGCGCCGACGTCGATATCTCCTCCGGGTTTCCCGCCAGCAGGATCTCTCCCTCCGAGATGATGTACGCTCGGTCGCACACCTTGAGGGTGTCGCGCACGTTATGATCCGTTATTATAACCCCGATTCCCTTATCTTTTAAGCCAAGGATGATCTGCTGGAGGTCGGCGACCGAAATAGGGTCGATCCCCGCGAAAGGCTCGTCCAGGAGCAGGAACGAAGGCGACATCACCAGCGCCCGGGCGATCTCCACGCGCCGCCTCTCCCCCCCCGAAAGAGATAAGCCCAGGTTGTCCGCCACGTGGGAGATCCGCAAATCACGCAGGAGGCCAATGAGACGCTCCTCCCGCTCGCCGTCCGACAGGGGCGTTTCCTCCAGGAAAGCCATGATGTTATCCCGGACGGACAGCTTCCGGAACACCGAGGGCTCCTGGGGGAGGTATCCGAGCCCCCTCCGAACCCGCAGGTGCATCGGCAGGCGCGTCACATCCTGGCCGTTGAGGAATACCTCGCCCCTCTCCGGCGCCACAAGCCCGACCATAATGTAGAAAACCGTCGTCTTCCCGGCCCCGTTGGGCCCTAGAAGACCCACTACCTCTCCTGGCCCTATGTCGAGCGAGACCCCCCTGACAACCTCCCTGCGTCTGTACCGCTTCGAAAGGTCCCTGACGGCGAGAGATTTCACTTGCCGTCCTTCCCCTTGATCTCCATCTGCCCCTTAGGAAGGATAACCGCCTTGACCCGGCTGCCCTCCTGCCCCTTAACTACGGAGCGGTTTTCCATCAAGTAGATGGTCGCCGTCTCTCCAGTAAGGGTGTTTCCTCCCTGCGTCACTTCCGCGCCCCCCGTAAGGACGATCCGCTGTTCCATGTTGTAGAACTCGGCGTGGGGCGCACGGGCCTCCCGGTGTTCCTGGATCACATGAACGTTTCCGTCGGCCACGATCTTCTCGATGATCCCCGAGACAGGGCTGTACTCCGCGAACAACCGGTCGCAGTAAAGGGTCACGTCCTCCTGCCGCGCGACCACTTTCTCCTCGAAGGTCACCGAATTCCTGACGCTGTCGGCGAACAGCCGTACCGCGGTGATCTCGATGGGCCTGCTCCCCAATTCTCCGGAGCGGGGAAGCCGGGGGTTTTCTGCGGCGGCAAGGGATGCCGTAGCCAGGAGAAGAACCGCAATGCCGACGATCCGATTCCTCACCGCTTCACCCTTTCCTGCCGAGCGCACGGGCCGGCAATACCCGGGTCTTCGGCCGCTCGAGCTCCATCTTCCCGTCGCGCCAGCGCCAGACCAGGTTGTCCCCTTCGATCGTCAGGCCTGGCCCCGCAAGCCGCGCCTCCCCGTGCGCGGTAAGGATACGCTCCCGGAGATTTATTTTCGCCGAGACGACGGTGGCCGACCATCCCCCCCCGTTTTCCGCGGTGCCTCCCACGGGGAGCGCGATACGCCCGGCCCGCAGGTCCCAGTGCGCCTCCGGGGTGCGCAATACCACATCTCCCTGCCGGCCCGGAAGGCGAATGGTAACCCCCGAAGCGGAGAGGTCCCCCGCAAACACATGATAGGTGGCATGCTCGGAGAGAAGGCGGTTCGGGGCTTCCCCTTTCCTGATCTCAACCAAATCCACACCCTGGAGAACTATCTCAGGCTCGAAGCGGGATTCGCCGTCGGTTATTCCTCCGTTGCCCGACGGCGTCCCGGCATTTCTCCAAGTAACAGACGCAATCAGCACGAGGCCGCCCAGGACCGCCAGCAAAGCCCCAATGGAGGAGAAGCGCAGGCGCATCATCTACCGCGCGTCCGCGAAATATCTCGAGGATGCTTTTTCCCACGACCCGCTGGACTTGAGGAGGAACTCGATGATTTCCCGAACCGCGCCGCCGCCTCCCGGCCGGGAGGAAACGTAGTCCGCCGCGTCCATGACATAGCTTTCCGCATCGGAAACGGAAGCTGCGAAGCCCACCTCCCACATCAGCTGCAAATCGACTATGTCGTCTCCCACGTAGGAGGTCTCGCGCGGCGACAGCCCCTTCTCCGCCAGGATCTCCCGCCAGGTGGCCACCTTGTCCGCGGACCCCTGCCGTACAAGGGAA
>JAENIX010000112.1 GCA_016844415.1 Actinomycetota bacterium
CCGGCTTCCCCGTCATACCTGATTTCACGCCCATGAGAGCACCCCCGGCACGATTATACCTACCGGTAGATATACCAACGAAAAACCGATGTC
The DNA here is from genome assembly GCA_016844415.1 of Actinomycetota bacterium. Lineage (GTDB taxonomy): Bacteria > Desulfobacterota > Deferrimicrobia > Deferrimicrobiales > Deferrimicrobiaceae > JAENIX01. The sequence continues at coordinate 94 of JAENIX010000112.1, forward strand.
AAGAAAAATATTACCGTACGGTAGGTACAGATGCCCCCCCCCGGGGGAGGGGGGGGCCGGAATTTCCGAGCGGGGTATTCCTTTACGCGCCGCCGGCCTTCTTGGCGACCCTGGCGTTGAATTTTGCGAAGTCGACCGCGAACCTTTCGTGCGTCCCCTTGCCGATCGCCTCCGCGTCGTCCCTGGCCTCGATCTCCCAGACGGTCTTCCGGCCGTCGACGCCGATGCACCGTACGTCGACCGTCACTTCCATCCCCGGAGGGGTCGCCGCCGTGTGCGTCACGTTGACGAGGGTCCCGACGCTCCCTTCCCCTGGATCCATGTGGGGGGCCATCGCCTCGATGCACGCCCACTCCATCAGCCCGACCATGAAGCCGGTGGCGAAGACCTTCGGCATTTCCTGGAACGCCTTCGACTCCGGGTAGAGGTACGGCACCGTCTTGTTCTCCGGGACGCGGTACTTGTGGGTGTACGTCAGACCGACCTTCAGCGTGTCCTTCATTTTCCTCTCCTTCGAACCGGTTATGACGTTCGAAATCCGGGGCTACCAGAAAAGATAGTAGATCCAGGCCCGGAGGTAAACGAAGGAAAATGGGGGGGGATGGCGCTCAGGGGCTTCCTATCGCCCCTGAGCTGGGTCTCGCCCGCCTCAGACGGCCCGGAACAGCTCCGTGGCGGGGATCATGTAGCGCGGGTTTACGGGGCGCGCTGCGCGGTTGTCCAGCTTCGTGGGGATCCCTGGCCGCAGGAGGGACCGGAAGGGATGGTCAACGACCACCTTCAGATGCTGGTGGATCAGGCGCTCGATCGCCACGAGCAGGGAGCGCTCCTCGATGCCGCAGAAGGAGATGGCGATCCCGGACGCCCCCGCCCTGCCGGTCCGCCCGATCCGGTGCACGTAGCTTTCCGGCTCCTCGGGCAGGTCGAAGTTGATCACGTGGGACAGATCGACGATATCCAGGCCCCGCGCCGCGACGTCGGTGGCGACCAGCACGCGGGTCTCTCCGTTCTTGAACTTCGCCAGGGCGCGCTCCCGGGCGCTCTGCGACCGCCCCCCGTGTATCGCCTCCGCGCGGATTCGCGCGCGGAAGAGCTGGTCGGCCAGACGGTCGGCCCCCCGCTTGGTCCGGGTGAACACCAGGGCGTTGCTGGAGGTGTCTTCCGACAGAAGGTGGCGCAGCAGCTCCCCCTTGCCGGACTTCTCCACATAGTAGACCAGGTGCAGGACGTTCTCCGCAGCCGGTGAGGACGCAGGCGCAACCGCCACCCGGACCGGGTTGCGCAGGATCGTGTCGGCCAGGCGCTTGATCTCGACCGGTATCGTCGCCGAAAACAGGAGGGTCTGACGATTTGCCGGAGTCTTTGCGATGATCTTCCGGACGTCCGGGAGAAATCCCATATCCAGCATCCTGTCGGCCTCGTCGAGTACGAGAGTCCCTACCGTCTTCAGGCTCAGGATCTTCTGTGATTCAAGGTCCAGGAGGCGGCCCGGCGTGGCCACCAGGATGTCGATGCCGCGGCGCAGCGCCTCCTCCTGGCGGTTCTGGCTGACCCCCCCGTACACGGAGGTGACCCTCAGGCCGGTAAATTTCCCGTAGGCGGCGAAGCTTTCGGTGACCTGGCTGCAAAGTTCCCGGGTCGGGGTCAGCACGAGGACCCGGATCGCCCTTTGGCTTCCTTTCCTCGGAGACGCCGGGAGGAGCCGCTGGAGTATGGGAAGCGCGAAGGCCGCCGTCTTGCCGGTCCCGGTTTGAGCGCATCCGAGCAGGTCTCTCCCCTCCAGCACGCTAGGGATGGCCTCCTGCTGGACTGGAGTCGGGGTGTTGTATTTCATGCCCTCGAGGGCACGCAGGATTTCGGGGCGGAGCCCGAGACTTTCAAAAGCGGTGTTGCTGTTCATAATGCTCCTTGTTTTTTTGAATCCGGTTCTTCCTTCAAGGTAAGCCTTCAGGGAAAAACATCACGGCCGCACGGCTGTTTCGGGGCCGCTTCCGCTATATGTTTTTTCGGGAGGGGCTGGCGATTCGTGAGGATTCGATTTTTTGCAATATACCACAACGAAAACCGCAAAGCAACCGAGGGGAAAAACACCGAGGGGAAAAAGGCTCCCCGACGGCGGCTAATGGAATCGAACCTCTTTGCCCTCCAATCGCAGGATCAGCGGTCTCCCGGACGCGGCCCGCCGGCCAAGCTCCCCTTCCGCGCTCATGGCTCCGATCGGACCGCGCACGTGCCTGTCGATCACCCTCCCAAGCTCGCGGATCCCGTATTCGGCGCTGTACCCGGCGGCGGCGAGCCAGTCCCTCGCCTCCGGCTCCACCTGGAGGCTGACGCCGTTCACGTTGAAAAGGTGCTCCACGAGAACCGACAGGTGATGGTCGAGGACCTCGCGGACATCCCCGCGGGAAAGGGGTCGGAAGACGATCTGCTCGTCGATCCGGTTCAGGAACTCCGGCCGGAACCGCTTTCGTGCCTCCGCAAGCGCGCCTGCGGCGAGCACCGCGCGGTCGCCGGCGTGGAATCCCATCTCCTTGCCCACCCGGATGTTCGCGGTCATCACGAAGATGGCGTGACGGGCGTCGGCGGTGCGCCCCTGCCCGTCGGTGAGCTTCCCCTCGTCGAACAGCTGCAGAAACAGGTCGTAGACCCGCGGCGCCGCCTTTTCCACCTCGTCGAGCAGGACCACCGAGTACGGCGTCGTACGGATGCGCCCGGTCAACTGGCCCCCCTCTTCGTATCCCACGTATCCGGGCGAAGCGCCCACCAGGCGGGACACGCTGGAGTCCTCCTGATACTCCGACATGTCAAGACGGATGAAGGCGCGCTCGTCCGCGAACAGGTAGGCGGCCATCCTCCGGGCCAGTTCCGTCTTTCCCACCCCGGAGGGGCCGAGGAAGAGAAACACCCCCAGGGGACGGTGGCGGTCCCCCAGCCCGGCGTGCGCCAGGAGCAGCCGCCTGCAAACCCATGAAACGGCGTCATTCTGGCCTACGATGTGGCGGTTCAGATACTCCCCCATGCCTTTGATCCGGGATTCGGTGATCCCACCCATGCCTCCCTGCACGACTTCCATGGGGATTCCCATCTTTTCGGCCACCACCCGGGCCACGACATCCGGTTTGACGACGGCGACGCCCATGGGCCCCATCCCTTCCGACTCGACCGCAAGGGAAAGCAGCGGGACCCGGCACTCCGCGCAGGCGCGGTCGAGGAGATCGATCGCCTTGTCCGGCAGGAAGTGCGTCGGGTCGAACCTGATGGACAGGTCGACCACGGCGGCCACCGCCTCGTCGTTTATCGTGACGCCGAAGTGGGATTCCCGGTGGGCCCGCAGTCCCAGGAGAATCTCCAGAGTCTCGTCCCGCCCGGGTTCGGCCACCTGGACCGGCTGGAAGCGGCGCTCGAGGGCGGGATCCTTCTCTATGCTGCGCCGGTATTCCGTGATCGTCGTGGCGCCGATGCACCGCAGCTCCCCCCGGGCAAGGGCCGGCTTCATGATGTTCCCGGCGTCCATCGGGGCGCCTTCCGCGCGTCCCGCCCCGACCACCGTGTGGAATTCGTCGATGAACAGGATCACATCCGGGTGGGTTCGCACCTCTTCGATCAGCCGGGTCAGCCGCTCCTCGAACTCCCCCCGGTATTTCGTCCCCGCGACCAGCTCGGCCATCGAGAGCTCGACCAGCCGTTTTCCTCTGAGCACCCGCCGGTCGCGTCCCATGGCGATGCGCTCCGCGAGCGCCTCCACGATCGCCGTCTTGCCTACCCCCGCCTCGCCGACGAGGACGGGATTGTTCTTCGCCGGCATGAGCAATATCTTGAGAAGCTGCCTCAGCGTGTTGCGGGTCCGCTCGGAGTCCACGAAAGGCATCAGCCGCCCTTCCCTCGCGGCCTTGGTGAGGTCCCGGCCATAACGGTCCAGCAGGGGGGTCTCCGAGACGTGCGGCTCTTCGAGGGAAGCCGGTTGTGCCGTCTCCTGGGGGCCCACCGGCTGCCTGCTCTCCTCCGCATCCTCCGTCATCACTTCCTTGTAGAGCGCTTCGGGGCCGATTCCCGCGGCGAACAGAACCGCGGATACGACGGGGCCGGGATCCTCGAGGATCGCGCCAAGCAGGTGCAGGGAGCGGGTCTCCTCCAACCCCGCGCGCCTGGACAGTTCCACGGCCCTGCCGAAGATCGCCTTGCAGGCGTCACTGCGGTGGACAACCTGTTCCGAGTGCTGAAACTGGCCGGGCCGAAGCCTCGACCGCACCCCGCGGCGGAAGGACAGGGAAGATATCCCCACGCCGGTCAGAACCTTTTCCACTCCGTCGGCTTCGGCGGTGATCGCCCCCGCCGGGAAAGACTCCGCCTTCGAGAACCGGAGGAACCCAAGGGCCTTGTGAAGGCTCATGATTCCCACCAGCAGGTGCTCCCGTTCGATAAAAGGATGCCGGGCGGTTAACGCCTCGGAAGCGGCGATCTGCCACGACAACGCT
>JAENIX010000113.1 GCA_016844415.1 Actinomycetota bacterium
CTGCCTGCGGCGGACATCGTGGTCACTCACCGATCGGACGGCTCCGGGACGACGGACATCTTCACGAATTACCTTTCCGCCGTCAGCACGGAGTGGAGAGCGAAAATCGGCCGCGGGAAATCGGTCAACTGGCCGGTCGGGCTCGGCGGAAAAGGGAACGAGGGCGTCGCGGGGGTGGTCAAGCAGACCCCCGGCGCGATCGGTTACGTCGAGCTGGCGTACGCCATGCAAAACAAGATGACAACGGCCGCCTTGCGGAACAAGGAGGGGAATTTCGTGCTCCCGACGCTCGAAGCGACCTCCGCGGCCGCAACCGGAGCGGCGAAGACGATGCCCGCCGACTTCCGGCTGACCCTGGTGGACGCCCCGGGGAAGGACTCCTACGGGATCTGCGGGCTGACCTGGCTCCTCGTCTATAAGAACCAGAGGGACGAGGCGAAGGGAAAAGCATTGGTGACATTCCTGAAGTGGGCGATACGGGACGGCCAGAAGATGAACGCGCCGCTCCTCTATGCGCCGGTCCCGAAACCCGTGGTCGAGAAGGTCGACCATACGTTGCGGCAGATCAACTTCAAGGGGAAGAGCCTGTATTGACCATAATCCGGAAAGCACACGAAGAGGGAAGATACGGCGGAGCCGCCGCAGGAGGGGGGCTTCGTTGCAACAACGCGGCAATGCGGACGCAGGGCGCAGCGGGGAGTTCGAATCCTTGGCGGGAATAATCAGATTCGAACTCCGAGCCCGCCGCCGACCGAATAGGGAGGAAAAGGGCGACCTTGCGAAGCCCGACAGGCGGGCGAGGCGGCCGCAAGGGCCGATGGCGTGATCGCCGAGGCTCAGGCGGTTCCACGGCCCCTCTCCCGGACATAATACGCTCCCTGGGGTACCCCGTTCCAAAGACATCAGGGGTAAGACGGCGTATGGAGCGGAGGGATAGATTGCGTCGAAGCGGAATCCGCAGTGAGCGGGCGAAACCGCCCATGAATACTCTACGGTGCACCACGACGGAGTTAACCTCCGAGGTGGTGCAGGTCGCGAACGTAGCTCCGGGGAAGTCCCCCGCGAGCCCGGAGTCCTGAAGAGCGGAGCAATGCGCCGAACCGCCTACAACCCGAAAGACGTCCTCTTCGAGAAGGCAACCGCTTTTTTTGCGTTCGGGGTCCTCTTTTTGGCCGTCCTTCTCTTCGCGCTCCTGGTGCGAGAGTCGCTCCCTTCGATCCGTAAATTCGGCGCATCGTTCCTCGTGACGAAAACGTGGGACCCGGTCGCGGAAAATTTCGGCGCGCTCACCTTCATCTATGGAACGATCGTCTCCTCCTTTATCGCCCTGCTGATCGCGGTGCCGCTCGCCGTCGGGTCCGCCATCTTCATCAACGAGTTTGCGCCGGAATGGCTCAAAACCCCGGTGGCGTTCCTCGCGGAGCTTCTTGCCGCCATCCCGAGCGTGATCTACGGGCTCTGGGGGATCTTCGTCCTGGTCCCCGTCCTGCGGGACTTCCTCATGAAGCCGGCGGCGGAATACCTCGGATGGATTCCTCTCTTCAAAGGTCCGGTGTACGGGCCCAGCATGCTGGCGGCGGGCGTGCTGCTCTCCATAATGATCATCCCGTTCATCCTCTCCGTCAGCCGGGAGGTACTGGCGACCGTCCCGCGCCTGCAGAAGGAGGCGGTCCTTTCGCTCGGGGGTACTCATTGGGAGATGATCCGGATCGTCATCGGCCAGCACTGCATCCCGGGGATCTTCGGCGCGACGATCCTCGGATTGGGGAGGGCCCTCGGGGAGACGATGGCGGTCACCATGGTGATCGGGAACCGGCCGGACATCCTCCTGTCGGTCTTCCAGCCCGGCTACTCGATGGCCGCGGTGATCGCCAACGAGTTCACCGAGGCGACCGGCGAACTGTACCTGGCGGCGCTGGTGGAGATCGGCCTGGTTCTCTTCCTGCTGACGTTCGTTGTGAACCTCGCGGCGAAGTGGATCCTCAAGGCGATGGTATCCCGCGCCGGCCACGGGATCTGAAGAGATGGAAACGATCGCCTATCGCCGCAGGGCCGCCGACAAGACCGCCAGGGCGCTGTTCGCCCTCTCCGCCCTGATCGTGGTCCTGCCCCTGTTCCTGATCTTCTTCGACCTCCTATGGAAGGGGGCGAGGGAGCTCAAGTGGACGCTATTGACCGATCTCCCCCATCCGGTCGGCGAGCCGGGAGGGGGGATCGCGAACGGCATCCTTGGGACGCTTACGATCGCGGGACTCGCCATGGCGGGGGGGATACCCCTGGCGGTCATGAGCGGGATCTACCTCGCCGAATACGGCCGGGGGAAGTTCGCCTCCACGGTCCGGTTCGCCGTGGACATGCTGGCGGGAGTTCCCTCGATAATCATGGGGATCTTCGGATACCTGCGGGAGTTCCCTCGATAATCATGGGGATCTTCGGATACCTGCTGTGGGTCCTTCCCATGAAGCGGTTCTCCGCATGGGCGGGCGCAGCCGCGCTGGCCATGATCTTCATCCCCGTCGTGGTCCGGACGACGGAGGAGATGCTCCGGATGGTCCCGCAGTCGGTGCGGGAGGCGGCGCTGGCGCTGGGGATCGAGCGGTGGAAGACGACGCTCTTCATCACCGTCCGGACCGCCACGGCCGGGATCGTCACCGGCATCCTGCTGGCGATGGCGCGGATCGTCGGAGAGACGGCGCCGTTGCTGTTCACCGCGCTGGGCAACCAGTTCTGGCAGGAGGGACTTGACCAGCCGATCGCCGCGGTACCGCTTCAGATATTCAGCTACGCGATCTCCCCGTACGAAGACTGGCATGACAAGGCCTGGGCCGGCGCCGTCGTCCTGATCGGAATGGTTTTCCTCATCAGCGCCTGCGCACGCTATTTTACGAGGGTCAAGAAATAGGAGAGGAAGGCGAACGATGGAAAACGCCCTGCAGGTCAAGGATCTTTGCGCATGGTTCGGCGAGCACCAGGTGCTGAAAAACATCACCATGGACATCCGCAGGAACTCGGTCACCTCGGTGATGGGCCCATCCGGGTGCGGTAAGAGCACCTTCATCCGATGCCTGAACCGGATGCACGACCTGACGCCGGGCTTCCGGGTAGCGGGAGACGTCCTCTTCGACGGCCGGAACATATACTCCGAGAAGATCGATCCGGTGCTATTGCGCAGGAAAGTGGGGATGGTCTTCCAGCAGCCCAATCCCTTTCCCCGGATGTCCGCGTTCGAGAACGTGGCCGTGGGGCTGAAGTTCAACGGGAAGAAGCGTACGCGCTCCGAGATGGCGGAGGTGGTGGAGAAATCGCTGCGGATGGCTGCGCTCTGGGATGAATTGAAGGACCACCTGGACCGGCCGGGGACAAGCCTCTCCGGCGGGCAACAGCAGCGGCTCTGCATCGCGCGGGCCCTGGCCGTGGAGCCGGAGGTCCTGCTTATGGACGAGCCCTGCTCGGCGCTGGATCCGGTGTCGGCGGCGAAGATCGAGGAACTGATCGAGGACCTGAGTGACAAGTACACGATCGTGGTCGTCACGCACAACATGCAGCAGGCCGGGCGGATCTCCGATTTCGTCGCATTCTTCCTCCTGGGCGACCTGATCGAGATGGACAAGGCGGCTAAGATATTCACCAACCCCGCGGACCGGCGGACCGAGGAATACATCACGGGCAGGTTCGGATAACAATAAGAACTCGGGCTGAAGCTGACGGCTCCGGCAACGTTTCTCTGACGGTCCGCAGCTTAGCCCGAGAAAGACGGAGGGCGGATATGAAAAAACATTATCGGGAAGAGCTGGGGAACCTCCGGGAAACGGTCCTCCGGATGGGGGGGCTGGTCGAGCAGATGACCCACCGGGCGATACAGGCGCTGGTGGAGCGGAAGATCGAGATGCTCGCCGAGGTCAAGGCGATGGAGACCCAGGTCAATCAATTGCACATCGACATCGACGAGACGTGCCTGGAGCTCATCGCGCTGCGGCAGCCCACCGCGGCGGATCTGAGGTTCATCACAGCCGCGATGAAGATCAACACCGACATGGAGCGGATCGGCGACCAGGCGATAAACATCACCGAGCGGGCGGAGTTCCTCCTGGCCGTCCCAACGGTGAAACCGCTGATCGACATCCCGCGGATGGCCGACATCGCCAAGGAGATGCTCCGGGACGCCCTCGACGCCTTTGTGAACGGGAACGTCGAACTGGCATATGCCACCATCGGGAAGGACGACCAGGTGGACCAACTGAAGGACCAGGTGTTCCGCGAGCTATTGACCTACATGATGGCGGACCAGGGCACGATCAAGCGGTCGCTCGATCTTATCCTGGTTTCCCGGCACGTCGAACGGATCGCCGACCACGCGACCAACATCTGCGAGGACGTGATCTTCATGGTCAAGGGGAAAGACGTCCGCCACCAGGGGCCGCTGGCGTAGCCTAAATTTCGGGCGTAGCCTAAATTTCGATTTTCATTGCGCACCTCCTGGCATTAAGATGTAGTTTCCAGTGGGAAAATTTACCCCTCGGAGGGTTTTGCATGCGCTACCTGGTATTGGGAAGCGGACCGGCCGCGATCGCCGCGGCCAGGACGGCAAGGGACACGGACCCGGATGCGGAAATCATCGTCGCCACCGAGGAATACGGACCCCCGTACCTGCGGCCCCATCTTCCGGACATAGTCTCCGGCGAGAAGGAGCCAGCCGCCATCGCCGACCCGGAGGGGAAAAAGCTTTCCGCCGGAAAGATAGAGGTGCGGCCGGGCAAGCGCGCGCGGCGCGTGGACGGCGCCAGGAACCGCGTGACCTTCTCTGACGGCACGGAGGAGACGTACAATTTCCTCCTCGTCGCGACCGGAGGGAAGCCGATCGTCCCTCTTGCGCTGATGGCGAACCCGGGATCCTTTCTCCTGCTGAATTCCATCGGGGACGCGCTCCGGATCAGGACCCGCGCAATGCGCGCGGATGCGTCGGTCGTATACGGCCCCGGCTACCTGGGAATCGAGGCCGCGCGCGCTTTGCGCAAGCTGGGCCAGCAGGTTACATGGGTGAACCCGGGTCTCCCCCGCTTCGGGAACCCCATCCCCGGCGACATCGAGGTGAAGGTCACGGACCTGCTCCGGAAAAACGGCGTTCGGATCAAGGAAGGGACCGACATCGCCGACGTCCTGGACATGGACGGCGGGACCTATGCCGTCAGGACGACAGGCGGCGAGGAGATCCGCTGCCAGGCGATCGTGGTCGCGACCGAGCGGCTACCCGCAGTCGGTTTCCTGGAGGGAAGCGGCGTGAAGGTGGGTACGGGAGTGCTGGTCGACGAATACCTGAGGACCAACGTGTCCAACATCTTCGCGGCGGGAGACTGCGCCGAGGTTTTCGACATCAACCGCAAGGAAAGCCGGATCAACTTCGGCTGGCGCAGCGCCATCAAGCAGGGGCAGCTGGCCGGAGAGAACATGGCGGGCGGCGGGAAGCTCTTCATCCGCAACGCGGAAGACTACTTCGGGCTGCTCTACGGCTCCTCCCTGGAGAAAAGAGCCCAGTAGGTCAGGGGCCTGAATCGATCTTCGGGTCGTGGGGGCGCGGTTCCCCCGTGGGGATCAGCCACTCCCCCACCGCGAACCGGAATCCGCACGACGGACAGACGAGGACCACCGCGAGGGTCCGGTCCACCCTTCGAAACGAGACGTGGAAACCCCTTTCCGCGCCGCATCGCGGGCAGGAGGATAGTTCCTCCCCGACGCGGACGTTTTCTGGCGCTTCGCCTTTTCCCTTCTCAACTCTCAATAGTCGACCCCCTTCTCGGCCTCGATCCCGATATCGTAGGGATGCTTGATGCACCGCATCTCGGTCACCAGGTGGGCCTGCCGGATCACTTCCTCGTGCGCGCTCCGGCCGGACAGGATCAGATGCACGTTCTCCGGCTTTTCACGGATCAGCGAGAGAACGTCCGCCAGCTCAAGAAGCCCCAGGCGCAGGGCGACATTGACTTCGTCCAGGATGACGATGTCGTGTTTCCCGGAGAGCATTCTCTCCCGCGCGGCAGAGAGCGCTTCCCGGGCGGCCTCCACATGCTCGGAGAACGCCAGCTTGTCCCCCATGATGCCGACGAACCCCTTCCCCATCGGAATCAGCTCGAACTCGGGGGCCAGGCGCTTCGCCCCGTCGAGCTCGCCGTAATGCAGCGACCCCTTTATGAACTGGATCATGACGACGCTCATCCCGTAGCCGACCGCCCGCACCGCCATCCCGAGGCAGGAGGTGGTCTTCCCCTTCCCGTCGCCGGTAAGCACCAGCACGAGCCCGCGTCGTTCTTTTTCCGGAATCCGGGCTTTCTCCGTAGCCATGTCCGCCTCCTTCATGCGCCTGGTTTCCGCCGGGGGCGGATCTCCCGAAGCGCATATTGGATGTCGCAAAACCGTTCGCGTTTCCCGGCTCCCGGGACGATAATTATCTACCGGTTGAAGCTGACGGCTCGCATCTTTTTTTTGCAATGCGCCCGCAGCTTAGCCGGTGACATGAAGGCATTCACTGCCAGGAGGCAGCTATGGGGACGGAGAAGAAGCGCTGCATGATCTGCGGGAAGGAAAAGGAGATGACCGACGCGATCTGCGACCCGTGCAAGGCGGAGATCCGGGGAGAGGCGATCGACAAGCACAAGCAGATCAAGAAGGACGCGGACCGGGAACTCCACAAGGGGGGCGTGAAGCCCGATAATAAATGACCCGTTCCGGGAAGGCGGGTAAACCGTGGGGGGGGCAGGCGTAGCCGCCGCAGGAGGGGGGCGCAGTGAGGTTAAAGCGCAGACGGGCGATTTGGGAACGAGCGCCCGGCGAGCCACGAACGGAGTCCCCCCTCCGAGGCGGCAGGCGGCAAGGTCGGCCTCGGAAGGCGCCATCCGGACCCGGACCGGCTCCGGTGACACCTTCAGGCGCATGGAAACCAGGATGTCCTGGACCGTCTTGATCGCCTCCCCGCTCCAGCCGTAGGAGCCGAACACCGACGCGGGTTTCCCCTTGACGTTCAGCACAACCAGGTTGGCGATCAATTGCAGGATCGGATGCGGCACGTTGCTGTTAAGCGTCGGGGTCCCGATGAGGAACCCGGCGGCCACCTCGAACTCGTCTATGATCTTCTCCATCGGCATTTCCACGGCATTTATGAGAACAGGGACGGCCCCCCCCGCCCGGACGCCTTCCGCGACCTTCACCGCCATCGCGGCGGTGTTCCCGTACGCGGAGACGTAGACGATCGCCACCCTCTTCTCCGTGACGCGTGACAGCACCGAGGCCCGCTCCTCGTACCACGCGATGCGGGAACCGGGGTCCTTGCGCAGGATCGGCCCGTGCGAAGGCGCTATCATCGAGATCGGAAGCGCTTTCACCCTCTCGCACGCCTTGAGGACATGCTCCTTGTACGGCCGCATGATGGTGCTGTAGTAGAACTCGAACGCCTTCCTGGCCTTCTCCGGCTCCGCGAGCTCGTCGTCGAAGAACTCCGGGCTGGAGTAATGGGCGCCG
>JAENIX010000114.1 GCA_016844415.1 Actinomycetota bacterium
GCTTCAGGTTATCTATTTTCTTTCTCGCCGTCGCCACATCTTTGAGGATTTCCTGTTCGCTCCCTTTCAGGACGTCGGCACCGGCCTTGGCCATGAACTCCTCGGTGACCTCGATCCGGACCTCGACTTCGTCCATGCTCCCCTGGCGGTCGACCACGACCATGTAGTGGGGCGACACGCCCTCGCGCTTGAGTATGATCGACTCGATCTGGGAGGGGAAGAAGTTGACCCCGCGGATGATCAGCATGTCGTCCGTGCGGCCGGAGATCCTCTCCATCCTGACCAGCGTGCGCCCGCAGTCGCAGGCCCCGTAGTCCAGCCGGGTGATGTCCCTGGTGCGGTACCGGAGCAGCGGCATCCCTTCGTTGCCGATCGTGGTCAGGACAAGTTCGCCCTTCTCGCCCGGAGGAAGCGGTTCGCAGGTTTCGGGGTTGATCACTTCGGGATAGAAGAAGTCCTCGTTGACGTGCAGCCCGTTCCGAACCTCGTGGCACTCGAAGGAAACCCCGGGGCCGATCATCTCGGTCAGGCCGTACATGTCGCAGGCCTTCAGCCCGAACTTCTCCTCGATCGCCAGGCGCATCGACTCGCTCCAGGGCTCCGCGCCGAAAAGGCCGATCCGAAGTTTCATCTTCCTGAAGTCCACCCCCATCTGCTCCCCGACTTCGTGGAGATGCATCAGGAACGACGGGGTCGCGGTTACCACCGTGCTGCCCAGGTCCTGCATCAGCATGATCTGCCTCTGGGAGTTACCGCCGGACATCGGGAGTACCGTCGCCCCGACGCGGATGGCGCCGTAGTGGGTCCCCAGGCCGCCGGTGAAGAGGCCGTAGCCGTAGATGTTCTGGACGATGTCGTTCTTCGTGATGCCAGCCCCGGTGCAGGCCCGGGCCATGACTTCGGTCCACAGCTCTATGTCGTTCCTGGTGTAGGGAACTACGACCGGCTTCCCCGTGGTCCCGGAGGTCGCGTGGAACTCGACGATGTCCTCCATGGAGGCGCAGAAGAGGCCGAAGGGATACTGGTCCCGGATATGCTGCTTGGTTGTGAAAGGAAGTCTGCGCAAATCGTCCAGCGACCCGATGTCGCCGGGCCTGCCCCCCGCGTCGTCCAGCAACTTCCTGTAAACTGCGTTCCTCTCGTAGACGTACCCGACCTTCTTTTGAAGTTTCCCGAGCTGGATCCGCCGCATCTCATCGCGGCCTATCGTCTCTTCCCTGCTCCAGGCCATCTCTTCGCTTCTTCCTTTCTCCAGATGTCGGTATGAAACCGGAAACGCCCTACTTCGCCGGATACTCGTAGAAGCCCTTCCCGGTCTTTCGCCCCAGGTATCCCGCGCTCACCATGTTCCTGAGCAGCCCCGGCGACGCGAACCGGGCCTCCTTCGTGTATCCGTGGAAGATCTCGCCTACCAGGTGGGAGATCTCGACCCCGGTGAAGTCCATGAGCTCGAACGGGCCCATCGGCATGCCCGCGCCCAGCTTCATCGCGGTGTCGATGTCCTGGGCCGATGCCACGCCCGCCTCCAGAAGCCGGACCGCGTCCAGCATGTAAGGGATGAGGAGCCGGTTCACGACGAACCCCGGAGTGTCCTTGCAGGTTATCGGAGTCTTGCCCAGCTTCGCGGCCATCGCAAGGGCCAGGTCGACGGTCGCCTTTTCCGTCTGCATGGCTGGGATGACCTCGACCAGGCGCATCATCGGGACCGGGTTGAAGAAGTGCATCCCGACGAACCTGGCGGGGCGCTTCACCAGGGAGGCCATTTCGGTGATGGCGATGGAGGAGGTGTTGCTGGCATAGACCACGTCGTCCCCGCATATCGCGTCAAGCTTCGCGAAGAGCTCCTTCTTGACCCCGATGTCCTCGAAGACGGCCTCGAAGATGAAGGGTACGCCTGCCAGCGTGCCGACGTCGGTGGAGAAGCTTATGGCGTCGAGCGCCTCCTTCATCTGCGCCTCGGTTATTTTCTCCTTGCTCGCCAGCCGCTCGAGGCTCTTGGCGATCGTTTTCCTCGCGCGGCCCCAGACCGCGTCGCTGACGTCCACGACCTTGACCTGCAGACCCGACTGGGCGGCGGCCTGCGCGATCCCGGCCCCCATGCTGCCGGCTCCCACGACCCCCACCGTCTTGATATCGTCGATTTTCATGGTTCGCCCTCCCTATTGTAATTGATATGCGACATTTCCATCTGCCCTGAAACCCGGTTCATCGGTTCTCTTCTTTTTCTTCCGGATCCCGCTTCTTACCCTACCTTGATGACGAGGGAGGCCGCCGTGTCCCCGGCGGCGCATCCGGAGAAGAGGAGGTAGCCCCCTCCCTCCATGGCCAGCTCCTCGATCCCCTCGATGATCAGGCGCGCCCCCGTGGGGCCCTGCGGATGCCCGAATATAAGGGAGGAGCCGAAGTTGTTCATGCCGTTCAGGTCCAGCCCCATGACCTTGGCCATCACCACGTCGTTGGACGCGAAGGGGTTGTGCGTCTTGACGGCGCCGAGGTCCGATGTCTTGACGCCGGCCTTTTCCAGGGCCATCTGCGCGGAAGGGGCCACGGCGGCCGCCATGAAGCCCTTCCTGGTCCGGGCGTACCCGAAGGAGACGATCCGGATCTCGATGCTCGGGTCGGCGCTCATCTCCATGGCTTTCTCGCGTGTGGTCACCAGGACACCGCAGTTGCCATCGGCCGGGTATGTCTGTGAGCCGAAGGTGTGCACGCCGTTGGGGAGGATCGGCCTCAACCCGGCAAGCCCTTCCTTCGTGCTCGTCGTGACCCCCTCATCGGCCTCGACGAGGATGGTTTTCTTCCTGGAGACCTGTACCTCCACCGGGAACATGTAGCGCTTCTGGAACTCCCGGTCGTTGGCAAGGGAATCCCGGTACTGGTCCTGCCGCCGCAGGGTGACGGCGTCGCACTCATCGCGGGTGACGCCGTACTCCTTGCCGACGTTTTCCGCGGTCTGGATCATCGCCCCGCCCGCCCAGGGATCCTTGCCGAAGTTGTCCATGACCCAGTCCTCGGCGATCACCTGGCCGCCTGGCCCCCCGGGGTTCGGCCAGACCGCGTGCGGCCCGTTGGAGCATCGGTCGGCCAGCAGGGTCCAGCAGTTGCCGAACATGCCGGTCTCGACACCCATGCCGGCCTGGTAGATGGAAAAGGTCGAGGTGGAGCAGGCCTGGCTGACGAGGAGGCCGGGAGCGCCGACGGCGCCCATAAGCGCCGAGGCCCACGGGCCGCTGTAGAACCACTGCTTCTGATAAACGGTGCTGCCGACGATGACGTAATCGATTTTTTTCGGGTCCCACTTCCTTGACTCGAAGAAACGGCGGGAGGTGTTGGCCCCCAGGACGATCGAGTGCTCGTTGGCCAGGGTCCCCTGCCAGCGGACGAACGGAGTGCTGTAATAGCCCCGGTAGGGGATGAACGCCTTGGTCAGCATGAACGGTCCTCCTTTTCGCGGGTCGATGTTTACGTCCGATTAAATCCTGATCCTGCCGTCGACTGCGCAGACGGCGTTTTCGAAAGCCATGATCGGGTTCAGGTCCATCTCCTTGATCTCCGGCAGATCGGTAAGGAGCATCGAGACGCGCTGGATGAGGCTTACGACCTTTTCCCTGTCCACGCCCTTCTCACCACGCATACCGTCCAGGAGCGCCTTCGTCTTGATGGAGTCGAGCATTTCCCTCGCTTCGACGCGCGTGACAGGCGCGATCTTGAAGACCACGTCCTTCAGGACCTCCACGTAAATGCCTCCGAGCCCGAACATCACCAGGTGCCCCAGCCCCCTCGATCCTGTGGCGCCGACGATCAGCTCCCTCCCTCCGGGGAGAAACTTCTGCACCAGGAATTTCAACTCGCCGTACGACCCCAGGCGCCGCAGCATGCCTTCCACCGCCAAACGTACCGCGGCTGCGTCCCGCAGGTTTACGGCGACTCCTCCCATGTCGCTCTTGTGGTCGATCTCCGCGGAGTCGACCTTGACCACGACGGGGTAGCCGATCGTCTCGGCGGCGGAAACCGCCTCCTCGGCCGTCCTGACCACCTTCCAGCCGGCGACGGGTATTCCGTACGCTTCGAAAATCGCGTAGACGTCGGCGGCGGGAAGGACGCTGCGGCCCGCCTTGCGCGCCTGATCGATGACCGACCTCGCCCGCACGGCGTCCGCGTCGGCAAACCTTTCGGGCAAGCCGATATCGCGCCGCCGGATGCGGCCGTAACGGGCAAGCGCGCCAAGAGCCCTGGCGGCGGCGGTGGGAGTCGCGTAGAACGGGATGCCGCCCTCTTTAAGGATGCCCATGGTGATCCGGTACCGCTCCTGCGTGAGGTCGGTCATGAAGTTGCAGACGACCGGCTTCTTCCCTTTCCGGCTCGCCTCCACGATCTGCCGGGCCACTTCGTGGGTGTCGGTGAACGGAGCGGTGACGAAGTTGATGAAGATGCTGTCCACCCCGTCCTCTGCCAGCAGGACCTCGATCGCGGCGCGGAACTGGTC
>JAENIX010000115.1 GCA_016844415.1 Actinomycetota bacterium
CCATCTTGCGGAGGAACGTCTGGGGGTAGACGCCGATCCAGAAGATCATCGCCAGGAGCGGGAGCATGTATGCGATCTCTCGCGGTTTCAGGTCCGGCAGGTGGCGGTTCGCCTCGTTGGTTATCTTCCCGAACATCACGCGCTGGAACATCCAGAGCATGTAGACCGCCGCGAGGATCACTCCGGAGGAGGCGAACACCGTGAACCACTTCGCCGTCTTGAACGCGCCGAGCAGTATGAGGAACTCTCCGACGAACCCGTTGGTCCCCGGAAGGCCGATCGAGGAGAGCGTCACTATCATGAAGACGGTGGCGTACAGGGGAAGCACCTTGGAAAGCCCGCCGAATTCCGAGATGAGGCGCGTGTGCCTGCGCTCGTAGATGATCCCGACAATGAGGAACAGCGCTCCCGTGGAAATCCCGTGGTTGACCATCTGGAGGAGCGCCCCCTCGATCCCCTGGATGTTGAAGGCGAAAAGACCCAGCATGACGAACCCCAGGTGGGACACCGATGAATAGGCGACAAGCTTCTTCATGTCCTTCTGGACCATCGCCACAAGCGCGCCGTAGATGATCCCGACGACCGCGAGCGTCGCAACCACCGGCATCAGATCGAACGCGGCCACCGGGAAAAGCGGGATTGCGAAGCGGAGGAACCCGTAGGTACCCATCTTGAGGAGAACGGCGGCCAGGATGACCGATCCGGCCGTGGGAGCGTCCACGTGCGCGTCCGGGAGCCACGTGTGGAACGGGAACATCGGGACCTTGAACGCGAACGCCAGCGCGAAGGCGGCGAACATCCAGAACTGCAGCTTTACCGGGATGGAGAGCTCGTACATCCGGAGAAGGTTCGTCGTGTAGACCCCGGTGACCTCGTAGTGGTGGAAATAGAGCGCGATTATCGCGACGAGCATCAGCACCGAGCCGGCGAAAGTGTAGAGGAAGAACTTGATCGCCGAGTAGATGCGGCGCTCGCTCCCCCACACGCCGATCAGGAAATACATCGGGATGAGCACCAGCTCCCAGAATATGTAGAATAGGAAGAGGTCGATCGCCAGGAACACGCCCACCATCCCCACTTCGAGAACCAGCATGAAGATCATGAACTCCTTGACGTGCTTCTCGACCGCCTCGTAGGTGGACAGGATCGCGATCGGCATCAGGAACGTGGTGAGCATGACGAGCCAGAGCGAGATCCCGTCGACGCCCACGTGGTACTCGATCCCGTAGCCGGGGATCCAGGGGACCCGCTGGACGAACTGCATCGCGGCGGTGGAGCCGTTGAACCCTATCGCCAGCGGCAGCGAGAGGAGGAACTCAAAAAGGGTCACCAGCAGGGTCGTGTTCCGGACCAGGCGTGGGTTCTCCCTCGGCAGGAAGAAGAGCAGCAGCGCCCCGGCCAGCGGGAAGAAGATCAGCGCCGTCAGCAGGTTCGACGCCAGGTATGCCGGGATCCACGTCATTTCCGCACGCTCCGAATTGCTCCCTTCCTTCTTTCGCCCTACCGGGTGATGACGTAACCGACGATCAGGACCGCCCCGAGGCCTCACGCCGTCCCCGACTTTGCGCACCGACGCGGCGATCCCGTTGACCATCCCGTCGATGAATGCGGCGTCGAACGCCTGCCACAGCCAGACCGAGCCGTTGACGATCCTGCGGATGAATACGAAATCGTATATCTCGTCCACGTAATATTTGTTCAGCACCGCTTTATAGAGCCCCGGCACCGCCTCCGCGATCTCCTTCGGCTTGTTCGTCCGCACCCTGTAAAGGTAATACGCGAGCCCTATCCCGCACAGCGCCACCGCCACCGATCCGGCCATCAGCCCAAGCTCCAGCGCGACCGGGTGATGCGCCGTCCCGTGACCTCCGGCGGCGCCATGGGCGAATACCGGCGCCAGCCATTCCTCGAAGTAATTGTGCCCCTTAAGGATCTCCGGGATGCCGATCCACCCCCCGACGACCGAGAGGACGGCCAGGAGCATGAGCGGCACCGTCATGGAGTAAGGGGACTCGTGGACGTGCTTCTCTACGTGCGGCTCCATCCGGGAGTCGCCGAAGAAGGTCATGAACACCAGGCGGAACATGTAGAACGCGGTGATCCCCGCCGCGAGCGTCCCGATCCCCCAGAGGGCCAGGTGCCCGTGCTCGGAGGAGAACGCCTTCCAGAGGATCTCGTCCTTGGAGAAGAAGCCGGACAGCCCCGGGATCCCGGAGATCGCCAGCGTCGCTATGAACATCGTCGTGAAGGTGATGGGGAGATGCTTCTTGAGGCTTCCCATCTTCCGCATGTCCTGCTCTCCCGAGAGGGCGTGGATCACCGAGCCGGAGCCCAAAAAGAGCAGCGCCTTGAAGAAGGCGTGCGTCATGAGGTGGAAGATCCCCGCGGTGAACGCCCCGACCCCGCACGCAAGGAACATGTATCCGAGCTGTGACACGGTCGAGTAGGCGAGCACACGCTTGATGTCGGTCTGCGTGATGCCGATCGTCGCGGAGAAGATGGCAGTCGCCGCGCCCACCGTCGCCACGACGCCCATCGAGACGGGGGCCAGCATGAACAGAGCGCTCGACCTCGCCACCATGTAGACGCCCGCGGTGACCATCGTCGCCGCGTGGATCAGGGCCGACACCGGCGTGGGGCCCTCCATCGCGTCGGGAAGCCAGGTGTACAAGGGGATCTGCGCCGACTTCCCCGTGGCCCCCACGAAGAACAGGAGGGTTATCGCCGTGGCGATCCCCGTGGTCAGGACGCCGCTGGACGCAAGCGCCGGGATCTTCGAGAAGACCTCCGTGTAGTCGACGCTGCCGAAGGTCCAGAACAGGAGGAACGTTCCCAGGATGAATCCGAAGTCGCCGATCCGGTTGACGATGAACGCCTTCTTCCCGGCATCGGAGGCGCTCTGCTTCTCGTACCAGAACCCGATGAGGAGATAGGAGCAGAGCCCCACACCCTCCCAGCCGATGAACATCAGGAGGTAGTTGCTCCCAAGCACCAGGACGAGCATCGCGAAGGAGAAAAGGTTCAGGTAGACGAAATAGCGCGCGAACGCCTTCTCGTGTGACATGTACCCGACGGAATAGACGTGGATCAGGAACCCCACTCCCGTGACGACCAGTATCATCACCGATGACAGGGGGTCGAGCTGAAGCGCAGCAGCAGCGGAGAAGGAACCTGACTGGATCCACGGGAAGAGGACCTGGACGAATAGCCGGTCGTGCGAAGGCCGGCCGGCGAGCGCCATCACCGACAGCAGGGAGACTACGAACGCCCCGCCGATCACCCCCGGCCCGATGAGGGAGACCAGCTTCCGGTATGGAGCCGGAGCCTCATGCCCGCCATGCGAGGCTCCATGCCCATCCCCATGCGAGGCCCCGTGCGAGCCCCCGTGGCCCTTATCCACCGGGGGCGAAGTCCCGAGGGCCGAAGGTCCGAGGGAGCCATGACCGTGGTCCCCGTGCCCCGCCTCCGCAAGGAGCAGCGGACGCTCGCAGAAGAGCGCGATCGCCCCGTTCAGGAGGACCCCAAGCAGGGGGAGCGCCGGCACGAGCCAAAGGAAATCGAGGACGTTTACTACCATTTCAGCACGCTAAGCTCGGTGATGTCGATCGTCTCCTTCAGCCGGAAGATCGCGATCAGGATCGCCAGCCCCACGGCCGCCTCGGCCGCCGCCACGGTCATCACCATGAAGGCGAAAATCGGCGATGAACGCCACGTTCACGCCGTTCAGCATTATCTCCACGCTCATCAGGATGATGAGCACGTTCTTGCGCGCCACCACTCCGACCACCCCGATACCGAACAGGATCCCGGAGAGCAGCAGGTATGCGGTAGGTTCCATCATCCCGAAATCTCCGATCAGATCTTCTTCTTTGCCATGGCGATCGCCCCTATCACCGCCGAAAGCAGAAGCACCGAGGTGATCTCGAAGGCTAGCAGGTAGTCGGTGAACAGCGCCCTCCCCACGGCCTGGACGGATCCGGCATCGGCCGTCGATCCCGCCGGCATTGCGAACTTGCGCGCCAGGACGGCGGACTCGAGGATCAACAGCCCCGCGGCGACGACGCCAAGAAGCCGCATCCCCGTCACGCGCTCCATCGGCAGCTTGTTCTCGGGGACGTTGACCAGCATGATCACGAAGATGAACAGGACCACCACCGCCCCGGCGTAGACGATTACCTGGATAGCCGCCAGGAAGTGGGCCTGCCGCAGCGCGAAGAGCGCCGCCACCGCGAACAGCGTCAGGATCAGGTAGAGCGCCGAGGCCATGGGGTGCCTGCGCGTCACCACCATGATCGCCCCGCCCACGGCGATTGCTCCGAAGAGCATGAAAAGGATCAGTTCCATCTTCCCCTATTTCTCCAGCAGCTTGTCGATCATGTAGATGAGCTTCTCCCGGGTGTCTTCCGGCGGCGTGTGCCAGCCGGTGTCCATCCGGATCGCGTCGCACGGACACGCCTCGACGCACTGCCCGCAGAAGACACACCGCAGCATGTCGATGTCGAACCGGACTGGGTACTTCTCGACCGCCGGGTCGGGTGACTCCCCGGCCACGATGGTGATGCATTTCGCGGGGCAGGCGGTGGCGCACATGTAGCAGGCCACGCAGCGCGGGGACCCGTCCGGGCGCTTCATCAGCCGGTGGCACCCGCGGAACCTCGCCGGCATCGTCCGGCGCACCTCGGGATACTCGATCGTGGGGATGTCCTTGTTGTGCGCGATGTTGTGCAGGAAGTGCCCCATCGTCACCGCGAGGCCCTTCATGATCTCGAGCAGATAGAGGCTCTCCCCGAAGGACATTTTCTCGGGACGGGCCACCTTTTTCACGCCGATCGTCATCGTCTTCTTAAAAACCGCCTTTATCGATATAGAGCAGGACCAGCCCTGTCACGAATATGTTCAGCAGCGAAAGCGGCAGCATGACCTTCCATCCCAGACGCATCACCTGGTCGTACCGGAACCGGGGGATCGTCCACCGGATCCATACATAGAGCCAGCAGAAGAAGAACGTCTTCCCCACGAACGACCCTATCCGCAGGATCAGCACCGCCGCTGCCGGCACGGCGACGGAGAAGCCGCCAGGCAAGACGAACCCCTTGTCGGCGAGGTAAGGGAACTGCCAACCGCCGAAGAACATCGTCGCGACGACCGCGGCGCCCACCACCATGTGGATGTACTCGGCCATCATGAACATCGAGAACTTGAAGGATGCGTATTCCAGGTGGTAGCCGGCGACGATTTCCGACTCCCCCTCGGGGAGGTCGAACGGGGTCCGGTTGGCTTCCGCGTAAAGTGCGGTGAGGAACAGAACGAACCCGAGCGGCTGGACGAAAACCCCCCACTTCGGCAGGAACCCGAAGAGCAGCGCACCCTGACCCAGCGCGATCTCGGAGAGCCGGACCGACTGGAACACCATGATGATCCCCATGACCGAGAGCCCCATCGAAACTTCGTAGGAGATCATCTGCGCCGAGGAGCGAAGGCCGCCCAGGAGCGGGTACTTGCTGTTGGAGGACCAGCCCGCCAGGACGACGCCGTAGACCGCCATTCCCGAGACGGCGAACAGGTAGAGGATCCCCACGTTCAGGTCCGCGATCTGGAGGGCGATCGTCTTCCCCGCGATCGTCACGGGGGGGCCGAACGGGACGACGGCCATCGTCATGATCGCCGGTGCGAGCGCGAACATCGGTGCCAGCTGGTAGAAGAGCCGGTGGGCGCCGTCCGGGATGAAATCCTCCTTGAACAGGAACTTGAGCGCGTCGGCCAGGGGATGGAATACGCCGCCCAGCGTGAGCCCCAGGATGCGCGCCCGGTTCGGACCGCGCCGGTCCTGCATGTAGGCCGCGCCCTTGCGCTCCACCCACGTCATGATAACGACGAGCCCGAACACGAAGGCGAAGAACACCGCCACCCGCGCCACGGCCACCGCTATGTCGAAGACGGGGGTCATCTACCGCCCTTCCGCCACGGCCTGTCCCCCGGACCCGAGGGATTCGTAGCTCATCCCGGAAAACGGCGCCGACGCCTCGGACAGCGCCTTGAAGACCGATTCTTCCCCATCGAACTTCCAACCCGCGCCCAGCCGGTTCGCCAGCCCGACGATAATCTCAATGTCGTTTCTCGCCTTGCCCCTGGGCGCGAATCCTCTCCGGAACCTCTGCACCCGCCCGGCGAAGTTCGTGAACGTCCCGCCCCTCTCCGCGAAGGAGGCCGACGGCAGGACGGCATGGGCTGCGCGGGAGACCGCCCCGTCGCCGGTGCCGACGTGGGCGACGAACGGCACCTTTGACAGAAGCGACTCCACCTCCGCGTCGGACAGATCGGAAAGCGCTGTCCCGAAGATGAGCAGCGCCCGGATCTTTCCGTCCGATATCGCCTTGACGGCGCGGCCGAACCCCTCTTCGGCGAACCCCAGAAGCTGCGCCCCCCTGGAATTGGGGGTCTTGTCCGCTTTGATGAGAAAATCATCCGAGAGGCCGTCGCCGGGGGTGCGTGAAGTGAAGCCGATGGTCTCTGTTTTCAGTATCTCGGAGGCAAGCTTCTTCGCAAGGAACAGCTCCTCGTTGGAGGACTGCGGCGACGCGATGACCGCCACTGATCCGGGCCCGTGCTTCTCGGCCGCCTCCCGGAACCGCATTGCCGAAGTCATGAGGACCTCATCCCACGAGGCGGCGACAGGCTTCCCACCTTCGCGCAGGACGGGCACCAGCAGCCTCGATTCGTTCGCCTTCCTGTATTCCAGCCTCCCTAAGTCGCACATCCATGTCTGGTTGACGTCGTCGTTGCGGCGGGGTTTGAGGCGGTACAGGATGTCCCCCTTGAAGTCGGCGACGATATTGCAACCGTTGGAGCATCCCGGGCAGATCGATTCGACGCCGCTCAAGAACCAGACCCGGCACTTGAACCGGAAATCCTTGCTCGTCAGCGCCCCCACGGGGCATATGTCGGCGAGGTTTCCCGTATAGTCGTTGTCAAGCTTCCTGCCGGGGAAGATCGAGATCTCGGAGTGATCGGCCCGCTGGAAGAAATCCATCTCGCCCGTCTTCGTGATCTCCTGAAGGAACCGGACGCAGCGCGAGCACAGGATGCACCGCTCGGCGTCAAGTACGATCTGGCCGCCGATGTCCTGCACCTTTTTCTTGTGGACCTTGTCCTCGAGGTCGTACCGGCTCTTGTGGAGCCCGAACTTCATGTAGTAGTTCTGCAGCCCGCACTCCCCGGCCTGGTCGCATATGGGGCAGTCGACCGGGTGGTGGATCAGCATCAGCTCAAGGACCCCAGTGACGGCCTTGCGGACCTTCTCCGTGTCCGAGCGGACCACCATGCCCTCCGTCACCACGGTGTTGCAGGCGATCTGGAGCTTCGGGAACTTCTCCACCTCCACCAGGCACATCCGGCAGTTCCCCGCGATGGAGAGTTTGGGGTGGTAGCAGTAGTGCGGGATCTCGATCCCTATCGTGTGCGCGGCCGAGAGGATCGTCGTCCCGTCAGGCACCGTCGCTGCGATCCCGTTGATGGTGAAGTTCGGCATGGGCCCCTTAGAACCTGTACCCGTACGGGCATTTCTTGGACTTGATGTGCGTATCGAACTCCTCCCGGAACTTCCAGAGGAACGACTGGGCGGGCATCACCGCAGCGTCGGCCAGCGGGCAGATCGTCCTGCCCATCATGTTGTCGCAGACATCGAGGATGAGCTCCACGTCTCCCTCGCGCCCCTCCCCGTTCTCGATCCGACGCACGATCTTCGCGAGCCAGCCGGTCCCCTCCCTGCATGGGGTGCACTGGCCGCAAGACTCGTGCGCGTAGAAGTTCATGAGCACCGAAAGCGCCCTGACCATGCAGGTCCCCTCCGGAATCACGATGACGGCGCCCGACCCCGGCTGAGTCCCGATCTTCCCCATCGACTCGATGTCGTACGTCACGTCGATTTCGTCGGGGCGAAGGACCGGCGTGGAAGAACCCCCGGGGATAACGGCCTTGAGCTCTTTCCCGTCCTTGATCCCTCCGGCGTGGGTGTAGATGATCTCCCGCAGGTTCACGCCCGCGGAAAG
>JAENIX010000116.1 GCA_016844415.1 Actinomycetota bacterium
CCTGAGCCCGTGTCGAAACGCCGATAGCGTCTCACCGGCGGATTCGGCTTTCTCGCGCCCCACCGCCGCTTCCTTGTGGATCCACTGGCGATTGAGGTTTGAGACGTCGACCCGGTCGCCGTCGATGACGCCGATCCGGCCGACGCCCGCACCGGCCAGGTAGAGGAGCGCCGGCGAGCCGAGTCCGCCGGCCCCGACCACGAGCGCGGAGGATGAAAAGAGTTTTTCCTGGCCGGATGGGCCGATCTCCTTGAGGAGAATGTTCCGGCTGTATCGAAGGATATCTTGGTCTGTCCACGGCATCGGGTTATTATACCTTAGATTTTCACTACGCTCCGGCAGCACCGGGGCATCTTTGCAGGCGGGGAGGTTCGGTGCCGATCGATGTCGGTCCCATCCGCAGCGCCGAATTTCCGGTGGCGGAGAAGTACATATATCTGAATCACGCCGGGGTTTCCCCTATTCCATCCCGTTCCGCGGAGGCCGGGATGAGGTTGCTCCGCCAGTTACGCGACGAGGGGGCGTTCCGTCTCCGCCAGTGGCAGGAGATCGGGCAGGAGGCGCGTGGACGTTTTGCCCGCATGATCTCCGCGTCGCCGGAGGAGATCGCCTTCATCAAGAACACCTCCGAAGGGCTTTCCTTCATCGCCGCCGGGTTCCCCTGGAAGGAAGGGGACAATCTGGTCACCGCGAACGTGGAATTTCCCGCGAACATCTACCCGTGGATGCGGCTGCGGTCGCGAAACGTCGAGGTGCGGATGGTCGCGGCCCGCGAGGGGTGCGTTCGCAAGGAGGACCTCTTCGCGGCGTGCGACGGGAAAACACGCCTGATCTCCCTATCCTCGGTGGAGTTCGCAAACGGCTTCCGGAACGACCTTCCCGCCATCGGGGAATTCTGCCAGAGGAAGGGGATCTTCTTCTGCGTCGATGCGATACAGAGCCTGGGAGTCCTGCCGATAGATGTCCAATCGTACGGGATAGACTCCCTCTCTGCCGACGGGCACAAGTGGCTGCTGTCGCCGGAAGGGATCGGCGGGTTCTATATTTCCAGGGACGTGATGGAGATGGTTGAGCCGGTCATTCTCGGATGGCACTCGGTCCAGAACCGGTTCGACTTCGAGAACTACGATTTCCGACTCTCTCCAGACGCGCGCCGCTTCGAACCGGGCAGTTTCAACACCGTGGGGCTTGCGGCGTTCAACGCATCGCTCGAGCTGTTGCTATCGATCGGGACGGACCGTATCTGGGAGAGGGTGCGCAGGCTGACCGAGGGGGCGATCGACTCCGCGCTGCGGCGCGGTTACGAGGTGCTCTCTCCGCGGCACCCGGAGGAGCGGTCCGGCATCGTCACCTTCCGGGTTCCCGGGGCCGACCCGCAGGCGCTCTGGAAGTCCCTTCTCGCGAGAAATGTCATCTGTTCGCCGAGGGCGGGAGGGATCCGCATCTCCCCGCACTTCTACAACACCCCCGATGAGATCGCCCGGTTTTTCGAGATTCTCGGGGAGGAAACGGCCCGCCTCTGAATCGAAAAACGGGAACAGGAGAGCATCGGACATGAGCAGCGAGCCCCGCGAAAAGATCCTGATGGTTGACGACGATGCGCAGGTCGTCGGTGTGATAGGACAGTTTCTCTCGAGCCAGGGATTCCGGTTCCACGGGGCATCGAACGGACGGGAGGGGATCGAGAAGGCGAAGGAGCTTCACCCGGACCTCGTTTTTCTCGACCTCTCGATGCCGGGGATGGACGGGTTCGAGGTGTGCCGCAGGCTGAAAGGCGACCCAGCCACCGTGAGGATCCCGGTGGTCATACTCACGGCTTACACCGAAATTGAGTCGCGGATAAAGGCTCTCAAAGCGGGGGCGACCGACTTCCTGGCGAAGCCCATCGATTTCACGGAGCTTCTCGTGCGGACGGAGAACATCCTGCAGGTGAAAAGGTACCAGGACTTCCTCGAGGAGCACAGCAGGATCCTTGAAAACAAGGTCCAGGAAAGGACCCGGCAGTTCAAGGAGGCGATGCTGGACACGGCCCAGCGGTTGACGCTGGCCTCGGAATACCGCGACGTGGACACGTTCAACCACGTCAAGCGGATCGGGTTTTACGCGGAGGTGCTCGCCAGGGAAGTGGGGATCGCGACCGAGGAGGCGGATATCCTTTCCCACGCCAGCCGGATGCACGACATCGGAAAGGTCGGGATACCTGACTCAATCCTCCTCAAGCAGGGGGAACTGACGAGGGATGAGTTCGAGATCATCAAGACCCATACGACCATCGGGGCGAGGATACTGAAGGGATCGAGCAGCCCGTACCTCCAGGCGGCGGAGGTGATCGCCCTGACCCACCACGAACGCTGGGACGGTTCCGGGTATCCGCAAGGGCTCAAGGGGGAGAAGATACCGATCGGTGGGAGGATAGTGTATCTCGCCGATGTGTATGATGCGTTGAGGAGCAAGCGGCCGTACAAGCCGTCCTTCGAACACGAAAACGCTGTGGAGATGCTCGCATGCAAGGGGCCGATCATCCGCCCCGGGCATATCGACCAGGATCTTCTCCTGGTTTTCCATCGCTCCGCGGAGCAGTTCCGGGAGATATTCGAGTCCTATCCGTCCTTGTGAGAACTGCGGGCCCGCCACCCTCTTTTTTCATGGTATCGGCCCAAGTGCCAATCCTCCTGCACTGTTCATGGATACGAACCCTCCCGTTGCCATAACTGCAATATACAGATAGCGGCAGCCGCGGAGATTAGGGGCCGCATTCTCCGCATTTGTTGCGGTAATAATGTGTTGCCGTCATCATAGTTGCATATGCGGATAATATCGCCTATAATCTCCGCATGAGGTGCGGAGCATGAACGTCTATATCTATGATTTGCCGGATTGGCCTCGATTCCAGTGGAACCAAGAAGCTTTGTTGCAACGGCTTGCCGCTTTGCGTCACAGGCAAGGTCGGCTGATTGGGAGAATGGAAGCCATGGGATTTCGTCTCCGGGAGGAAGCCGAATTGCGCACGCTGACGCTGGAGGTTCTCAAATCCAGCGAGATCGAAGGCGAGGTGTTGGATAAGGAACAGGTACGTTCCTCCATCGCCCGGCGGCTTGGCATGGACATTGGGGCCTTGTCGCCGGCAGACAGAAACGTCGAGGGTGTGGTCGAGATGATGCTTGATGCCACGCGGAACTACGATAAGCCCTTGATCAAAGAAAGGTTGTTCGGCTGGCACGCATCATTGTTTCCGACAGGCTACAGCGGTTTGAAAAAAATTAAGGTTGGTGCTTGGCGCGATGATGCCGAAGGGCCGATGCACGTTGTCTCCGGACCGATCGGTCACGAGCGCGTTCATTTCGAAGCACTTCCTTCCAATCGGCTTGAACGGGAAATGACGGTCTTCATCGACTGGTTCAACGATGACGATGGTACGGATCTCGTGTTGCGAGCGTGCATCGCCCACCTTTGGTTCGTAACCATTCATCCTTTCGAAGACGGCAATGGGCGCATAGCCCGCGCGATCGCCGATATGACGCTGGCCCGATCGGAGCGAAGTCCACAACGGTTTTACAGCATATCGGCTCAAATCCGGCAGGAACGGGACGCCTATTATGGCGGGTTGGAGGAGACACAGAAAGGAACGCTGGATATTACGGCGCGGCTGGGATGGTTCCTGGAGTGTCTGGACCGAGCGTTTGGCGAAGCGGAGAGGACCCTTGCGTCGGTGTTTCGGAAAGCTCGTTTCTGGGAATCTTATTCCGGCGCGTCGTTCAATGACCGGCAGCGATCGATCCTTAACAAGCTCCTGGACGGCATCGAAGGTAAACTGACGACATCAAAATGGGCCAAGCTGGCGAAGTGCTCGCAAGATACGGCTTGGCGCGACATTCTTGATCTTGTGGATCGCGGCA
Source organism: Actinomycetota bacterium (assembly GCA_016844415.1). Taxonomy (GTDB): domain Bacteria; phylum Desulfobacterota; class Deferrimicrobia; order Deferrimicrobiales; family Deferrimicrobiaceae; genus JAENIX01. The sequence continues at coordinate 3,897 of JAENIX010000116.1, forward strand.
TCTTGACGAAAGACCAGGCCGGTGGCCGCAGTACCAGCTATTCTCTGCACGAAACAATCAATGGGGAGGCCGGCTCTTCTCACGCGCGATGAGCGCCGCGCCCAGCGCACCCGCCAGCTGCGGCTCCTCTGGGATAAGGAGCGGGATGCCGAACCGGTCTTCCAGCGCCTTGCGGGCGGCCGGGTTCTTCGCGACCCCTCCCGTCATGACGGCGGGCGCCACGCATCCGACCCGGTCCGCGAGCGCCGCGATCCGGTTCGCGATCGCCAGGTGCACGCCCCAGGCGATATCCTCCGGAGAAGCCCCGGAGGCGATGAGCGAGATCACCTCCGATTCCGCGAATACGGTGCACATCGAGCTGACTGGAAGGGACCGGCGGGAAAGGAGAGAGCGGGACCCCATCATCTCCAGGTCCATCTCCAGGGTCCGCGCCATCACTTCCAGGAACCTGCCGGTGCCCGCGGCGCACTTGTCGTTCATGGCGAAGTCGGCGACTTTTCCTTCCGGCGAAAGGCGGATGACCTTGCTGTCCTGGCCGCCTATGTCCAGCACGGTTGCCGCCTTCGGGAACAGGTGGCGG
>JAENIX010000282.1 GCA_016844415.1 Actinomycetota bacterium
CGCGTTCGGAGTGCTTGCGGCCCTTAACTTCCGGGACGGGACGGGGAAAGGGCAGTTCGTGGACGTTTCCGGCGCCGAAGGGCTGATGAAGTTTGCAGAATACAACATCACATGGATGCACACCGCGGGAAAGGCGCGCCAGAGGGTCGGCAACTTCGACCTGGCGGTCTTCCCGTACACCTACATCCGGTGCAGGGACGGCCACACGTTCATGGCGGCGTACAACGACGAGGCGTTCGAGTCGCTGATGAACATCATCGGACGGCCGGAGCTCGTGAAGGATTCACGTTTCTCAACCCCGTCAAACCGCGTCCGGATCGAGAACGAGAAGGCTCTGCTTTCCATACTCGAAGGGTGGTCGGGGAATCTCACCGCCGACGAAATACTGCGGGCGGTGGAGGAGTACACCTCGAAGAAGAGCGGCCCTGGCGCCGCCGTGGTGACCGGGCGTGTCAACCGCCCGCTTGAAACGCTCGCCGAGGAGAACTGGCGGGAACGGGGCTGTTTCACCCGCGTCGCCGATCCTGCGTACGGCGATTTGCTCCTGGCCGCGCCGCCGTGGAAAATGAGCGGCACCCCTGCCCGCATCAAGACGGTATGCCGGCCCGCCGGCGCGGACAACCGGGAGGTCTATTGCGGCCGCCTCGGAATGTCCCCCGCCGAGGTCGACTCGCTGTCTTCACGCGGAATCATATAGATCATATAGAAAATCCCCCGGGACGGAGGTGGGAGTCCCGGGGGATCTTCAGCCGCCCGCGAAATCGTGTTGAGGGGTATGCGGGCGGTTCCGCCTTCCCGGGGAGGGGAGGCGGCCTTTACTGTTTTCCTTGCTCTTTATCTCTTATCGTCCTTTATAAAGTAGAACTTTACGGGTAAAAGGGGCGCCGGAAGGTGCGAATGGAGAATTTCCGCAGTCGCTGGTAGACTCTTTCGGCGAACCCCATCGTCAAACGCGGAGGATTCCTTGGAGTTTCCGGCCATCCTGCGAGACCTTGCCGTCGTCATGGCGATCGCGACGGGGGTCGCGCTTCTCTTCAGCAAGCTTCGTCTTTCCGTGATTCCCGCATTCCTCGTCGCCGGGGCGATCATGGGCCCGACCGGCGCGGGACTGGTCGCCGAGAGGGGAATGGTAGAGGCGCTGGCCGAGATCGGCGTGGCGCTCTTTCTCTTCACGGTCGGCCTCGAGATATCGGTCTCCAGCCTGGGAAAGATGCAGCGCAGGGTGCTCTGGGCGGGCGGGGCGCAGGTCCTTGTCGGATTCATCCTTTCCCTCTCCAGCACGGCGATCGTCCTGAAAGTTTACGCGGACCGGATGGAGAGCGACACCAGCCAGGGGAGGATCTCCTTCGGCATTCTCCTTTTCCAGGATATGGCGGCGATACCGATGATGCTCCTCATCCCGATCCTCCACCAGTGGGACACCGCATCGGCCTCGGCGGTTTTCCTGACCCTGGCGAAGGCGGCAGCCGGAGTGACGGGACTCCTCCTGCTGGCGCGGGTCCTCATCCCCAGGCTCCTCAAGGTGGTCATCCGGATGAACAGCCGGGAAATCCTGGCCATGACGGTTCTTTTCGTGGTCATCGGGACCGCCTACCTGTCCTCCCGGTTCGGCCTATCCCTTGGCATGGGGGCGTTCCTGGCGGGGATGGTGATTTCCGAATCGGAATACGTTCATGAGATCGCGGCGCAGATCCTGCCGTTCCGGGACGTCTTGAACGGGGTTTCCTACATCTCCGTGGGAATGCTCCTCCATCTGCCGTTCCTCTTTCAGAATCTCACCATGGTGCTCGTCATGGTGGCCGCCGTCGCGCTGATCAAGGCGGTCTCCGCGGGGTGGACGATCCGTGCCCTCGGTTATTCCTGGCGGGTGGCGGTGATCACCGGCATCGGGCTGGTGCAGATCGGGGAGTTCTCCTTCCTTCTTCTATCCCAGGGTTACCGGGAGAGCCTCGTGAACTCCACCCAGTACCAGTTCCTGCTGGCCATCACGATCCTGACGATGATGGCGACCCCCTTCCTGATGGGGGCGGCTCCCGCAATCGCGAAGCGGTGGGAAAAGCTGGTGGTGCGCGGCCGCGAATTTCCGGAGACGGACGAGGAAGCCGCCATCCGCAAGGTCGGGCTGGAAAACCACGTCATCATCGCCGGCTACGGGATGAACGGCAAGAACCTGGCCCGGGTGCTCAAGGCCACCCGGCTGCCGTACGTGGTCGTGGACCTCAACGATGTCCAGGTGCGCGAGGGGAGGGCGGCGGGGGAGCCGATGTTCTACGGCGACGTCCATCGCCCTGAGATTCTGGAGCGGCTCGGGATCGGCCAGGCCCGGATCATGGTGCTCGCCATCTCCGACCCGATGGCCACCCGCAGGGCGGTAGCCATAGCCCGGAGGAGCAATCCCGGAATCTTCATCCTCGTGCGGACGCGGCTGGTTGCGGACGTGGACGACCTTATCGCCCTGGGCGCGAATGCCGTGATCCCGGAGGAGTTCGAGACCTCGGTGGAAATATTCGCAAGGGTCCTTGGCGAGTTCCACGTGCCGGACCATGTGTCGAGGAGTTCCTCCGCAGGAAGGTGATCGAGATCTACTTCGTCTCGCAAGGGTCCGGCTGGGCGGGGAAAACGGTGGGAGATCTGCCCGCCGGCAACGACACCGGCATCGTGCTTCTGGCGGTCCTGAGGGAGGACCGCGCGATCCTGCAGCCGGCCCCCTCCACGATTCTTTCGGCAGGCGACAAGGTCGTGCTTTTCGGAGGGCACGCACCGCTGGCGGCCGCCCTGTCGAAGCTTGCTCACACCCCTCACTGACCACCCGGGACGCGGGAGTGTCATGCCCCGGCGATCGATGATAATATCAATCGTGAAAAGCCATTTATCGGCGGGGAGGATATTCCGATGAGTCCTGTCCAGACGGATTTCGCGGGTTACGAACGGGCTCTTCGCCGGTACTTCCGGATATCCGCCGCCGCGCGGAAGACCAAGGACAGGGAGAAGATCCTCAAGGTCCTGGGGGTCGATAATCCCCAGGAGTTCCTCGGCATGCACATCCCCCTGTGGGAAGCCAAGATCGACGAACTGCTCAACCCGACGAGCACGGATATGCTCCCCATCAGCATATCCCACTCCTATGTCAACTGGGTCCGGGGGGCGATCCGGATGATGCCGGACTCCGCGCGCGTGAAAATATTAACGTCCAAGCTGAAGGCGACGGGCCTTAAAAAAGCCATACTGACGCTCCTGTCCCGTATGGGCAGGAACGCCCCGCGCGATTTCGAGGTAATCCACGTTGAGCTCGTGGAAAAGGTGCACAAGGACACGCTGTTCACCGTCAAGGACAGTGCGGGCCGGAAGCACCGGATCTACCTTTCCCGCTTCGGATGCATCGGCGAATACATCTATGCGGGCTTGCCCGGGCTGGTAGGCCTGCCGGCGCTTCCCGTGGTGTACCACCAGACCCCCCAGGGCGAGGAGGTGCTCCTGAAGCCGATGGAGGAAGGGATCAACATCTACCTGGACGAGGATATTCCGGTTTCCAGGATTCTCAAGGATGGCGACTGGTGGGTGGAAGGAGCCGCCCGGCATGATGCGCTGGGGGACTGTCTGGGGACGGCTCTGAGGTACGGCCACTA
>JAENIX010000117.1 GCA_016844415.1 Actinomycetota bacterium
GATCGACGCCGGTTTCATCCAGAAAGAGATCCAGGACGCGGCATACCGGTATCAGCTGGAGATAGAGCGCAAGGAAAGGATCATCGTCGGGCTTAACGAGTTCGGGATCAAGGAGGAGAGGCCCGGCAAGCTCCTGACCGTCGACCCGAAGATAGAGAAGAACCAGCGGAAGCGGCTGGCCGCCCTGCGCAGGAAGCGCGACGGGCGGGCGGTTTCCGCGGCACTTTCATCGCTGGATAAGGCATGTCGCGGGAAGGAAAACGTCATGCCGCCGATCCTGTCCGCGGTGAAGTCCTACGCCACGATAGGGGAGATCTCCGACGTCATGCGCGGGGTATTCGGCGCCTACCGGGGAAAAGTCACCCTCTGATACCAGCACCGCACCCCCCGCGGTTCCCCACTCAGCCCGCGGCGGCATTACTTTCCATTGATTTTCCGGTTTGCTAAAGGCTTAATAGTATGAAAGTTTCCATCCGGGTTTCATGAACGGGAGAAGGATGGGGGATCTGCTCCGACGGATGCTCGAGGAGTGCGCAGGGCGGTATGTTTCCGGACAGGAAGTCGGGCGGCGTATGGGCATGTCCCGCGCCGCTGTCTGGAAGCAGGTCCAGGGGTTGAGACGTCGAGGTTTCGGGATTGAAGGGGCCCGGGGGGCCGGCTACCGGCTTCTCGGGCGACCGGACCTGATCGAGGAAAAAGAGCTTGTCTCCCTCCTTTCACACCCCGCATTCTGGAAGACCTTCCGTTTTCTCCCGGTTACCGACAGCACCAACAGCCGGGCGGTGGAACTCGCCGAGAAGGGCGCCTTGCACGGAACCATCGTATGCGCGGATTCGCAGACGGCCGGCAGGGGACGTCTTGGCCGCAGGTGGGAGTCTCCCCCCGGAATAAACCTGTACCTGTCTCTGCTGCTGCGCCCTTCCATCGATCCTGCGTGCGCTCCCCAGCTTACGCTGGTGACGGCGGTTGCCCTTGCCATGTCGGTGGAGGAGGTCACGGGCCTCCGGGCGATGCTCAAGTGGCCCAACGATCTTTATCTAGGAGACCGGAAGGCCGCTGGAATCCTGGCCGAGATGTCCGCCGACTTCGACACGCTGCGGCATGTGGTGATCGGCGTCGGCCTGAACGTCAATGCGGAACAGTCTTCGTTCCCGGAAGGGTTGAGTGCGAAAGCGACATCCCTCCGGATCGCGGGGGGCAGGTCCTTCAGCAGAGTTGCCGTTCTCGCCCGGTTCCTCGACTCGTTTGCGGTCAATTATGGGAAATTCCTTGCCGGCGGATTCGGTCCGCTTCTCCCCGAGTGGAGCCGGAGGGACACCCTTAAGGGAAAGAAAGTCGTCCTCAGGCATGGCGACAAGGAAATGGCGGGGAGATGCATGGGCGTTGACGGATCCGGCATGCTCCTGTTCCGCCGCGATGGAGGGAGCCGGTCGGAGAGGTTCGCCAGCGGCGAGATCCTGGAATTCGAGAGGTAAAGGTTGCTACTCGTCATCGACGTCGGCAACACGCACACGGTCCTCGGGGTCTACGAAGGGGAAAACCTCCTCCATCACTGGCGTGTGTGGACCGACCGGGAAAAGACGAGCGACGAGTACGGGATCCTCATTCGCAATCTCTACGACGGAAGCCATTTCTCCTCCCGCGAGATCAACGCGATCGCCATCGCCTCCGTCGTTCCCCCGCTCACGCCCACTATCGTCGAACTCTGCGAGCAGTATTTCGGGATTTCGCCTCTCGTTGTGGGACCCGGCGTCAAGACCGGCATCTCGATAAAGATGGACAATCCGAAGGAGGTCGGCGCGGACCGCATCGTGAACGCCGTGGCGGCGTTCGCCAGGCACAGGAAAGCCTGCATAGTCGTCGACTTCGGCACGGCGACGACATTCGACTACGTCTCGGAGAACGGCGATTACATGGGCGGGGTCATCGCCCCTGGAGCGAACATTTCCGCCGAAGCGCTGTTTCGGCAGGCGTCAAAGCTCCCACGGGTCGAGATAGCGAAGCCGGCGACCGTGATAGGCAAGAACACGGTTTCCGCGATGCAGTCCGGGATCTTCTTCGGATACGTCGCGCTGGTGGAGGGCATCATCGACAGGATGAAAAGGGAGATCCGGCACGAGACGCTCGTCATCGCCACGGGGGGACTGGCCCGCACGATCGCCTCCGAATCCCCGAGGATCGATATCATCGACGAAAACCTGACTCTCGACGGGCTCCGCATCATTTACGAAAGGAACATCGCTTCGGAAGCCTGAAAGGATAAAGACACGATCGCCAGGGAGGAGGACCGGAGGAATTGGACATCCAACAACTGAGAAACATCGGCATCATCGCGCATGGAGGCGCGGGAAAGACCACATTGGCGGAGGCGCTCCTTTTCAACGCGAAAGCCACGGACCGGATGGGACGGGTGGACGACGGGAGCTCTAACTTCGATTACGACCCCGAGGAAATCCGCCGCAAGATAACCATCAGCACATCCTTCCACCATTACGTATGGAACAAGGTGGATGTGACCGTTGCGGACACGCCCGGCTATATCAACTTCGAGGCGGACACCCGCGCCTGCCTGCGGGTCCTGGATGGCGCCGTTCTGCTGGTGAACGCTGTTTCCGGCGTCGAGGTCCAGACCGAGAAGATGTGGAAGTTCGCCAGCGAGATGGATGTTCCCGTGCTGGCGTTCATCTCGAAGATGGACCGGGAGCGCGCGGACTTCGGGAAGGCCATGGAAGAGATCGCCGACATCCTCAAGGTCAACGCCGTCGCGGTTCAGCTGCCCATCGGCGAGGAGGCTGGTTACAAGGGGGTGGTGGACCTGTTCAGGATGAAGGCGTTCGAGTACCGGGGCGACTCGGGGGAGTTCAGGGAGGCGGATATCCCGGCCGATCTCGCCGATGCGGCGGCCAAGGCCCGCGAGAGGCTGGTGGAGGCTTCCGCCGAGTCCGACGACTCGCTGCTCGAGAAATATCTCGAGGGGGCCGAGTTGTCGGAAGAGGAGATCCGGAAGGGGTTCGCGGCCGGCGTCCGGGGAAGGAAGTTCCTGCCGGTCCTCTGCGGCTCCGCGATGCGCAACATAGCCATCCAGCCGCTGTTGGACATGATCAACCATGCGCTTCCCGATCCCTCCTACAGAAAGGAAGTGCAGGGGACGAACCCGAAGACAAAGGCGGAAGCCGTAAGGCCCATCTCCGACAAGGCCCCCTTTTCCGCCCAGGTGTTCAAGACGCTTGCCGACCCATATGCCGGGAAGCTCTCGATCTTCAAGATCTTCTCCGGAACCCTTACCCCGGAAACCGGTCCCTTCAACTCCAGCAAGGATGCGGGCGAGAGAATCGGCCAGATCCTGCGGCTCGAGGGGAAGAAGCAGAAGCCCGTCGGATCGGCCTCCGCGGGAGAGATCGTCGCGGTGGCGAAGTTCAAGGAAACATCCACGGGCGACACGCTCTGCGACCCGAAGAATCCGATCGTCTTCCCACGCCCCTCCGTGGTGGAGCCGGTCATCTCCTTCGCCATCAGGCCCAAGACCCGCAACGACGAGGACAAGCTGGGGACATCGCTGGCGAGAATGATCGAGGAGGACCCCACGATCCGGTTCCGGAAGGAAGCGCAGACCAGGGAATTCATAATGGCGGGGATGGGGGAGACGCACCTCGAGGTGGTCGTCGAGAAGCTCAAGCGGCAGTACGGAGTAGAGGTGGAGATGCGTACGCCCAAGATTCCTTACCTTGAAACCATCAAGGGAAAGGCGGAGGCTCAGGGCAAGCACAAGAAGCAGACCGGCGGGCGCGGGCAATACGGGGATTGCTGGATAAAGATCGAGCCGTTGCCCCGAGGCAAGGGGTTCGAGTACGTCGACGCCATAGTCGGCGGGTCGATACCGCGCCAGTACATTCCGGCGGTGGAGAAGGGGGTTGTGGAGCGGCTGGGCAAGGGGGTCATAGCCGGCTATCCGGTGGTGGACGTCCGGGTGACCGTCTTCGACGGCTCTTTCCACACGGTCGACTCCTCGGAGATGGCGTTCAAGATCGCCGGGTCGATGGCGTTCAAGAAGGCGACGCTCGATGCGAAGCCGATCCTGCTGGAGCCCATCGTCGAAATGGAAGTCGTGGTTCCGGAGGAGAACGTCGGGGACATCATCGGCGACCTGAACGGCAGGCGCGGACGCGTGCTGGGCGTGGAGGCCCACGGGAAGAGCCAGTTCGTCAAGGTACAGGTCCCCCTCGCGGAGGTGCTTCGATATTCCTCCGACCTGCGGTCGATCACATCCGGGAGGGGCCAGTTCACCATGTCCGTCTCCCATTACGAGGAAATCCCCGCGGCGATTTCCGAAAAAGTGGTCGCGGAATCGAGGAAGGAGATGGGCAAGGAAGAAGAAGAGGAGTGATGGAGCGCGAAAACGGGAAAGACGATGTTAAGGTAAGCTTGACGGAAGACCAGGGG
>JAENIX010000118.1 GCA_016844415.1 Actinomycetota bacterium
GAACACAATGCCTGTATCCGGCCCGGCCGGAAGTATCCGGGCATAAGACGGCATCCCGGTGTGCAATCCGATCCCGGAAAACTGTGCCCACGTTGAAATGGTCTGCTGATAAATCTTCACAAGGAACCTCCTTGTACCTCGACAAGAAGGCAAGCAATCTGCATACCAACCGTTTGGCTAAAAATTGCTTTCATATTCATATGCTTATATGGGGGCAATCATGAAAAGACCGACAGGTGTGGCAATAATGCAACAATTCGTGTGGCCGGAGGACAACAGTAATTACAGAAGCATCTCTATTTCTTCCCGAAGACCGTCTTCAGCAGATCGGTGATCCTTGCCGCGGGGTCGGTCCGGATCTTTTTCTCTTCCTGGCCTATCATGTAGAAAAGACCGTCCAACGCCTTGTTCGTCACGTGGTGATCGAGGTCAAGCGATTCCGAGTGTGCGAACGGCACTGTATTGTACTTTCTCATCATATCCTTGTAACGCCTGGTCGTTCCGACATTGTCCATGCTCGTTGAGACGATCGGCTTGAACTCCGCGTAGAGCTTGTCGCTGGTCTTCGCCTTGAAGAATTCCGTCGCGGCGGTGTCGCCTCCGCCGAGGATCTTCCTCGCATCATCGAAGGTCATCTCCTTGATGGCGGAGACGAAAATGGATTTCGAACGTCGGCAACTTTCTGCATCTTTTCCGGCATAAGGATTTTGATGGCCTGGTTGCTGAAATAGCCGTCTTTAGCGGAAACAAACCCCACGGCGTTGCCCGTTCCGATCGAAAGGGCCTCCTTGAGCCCGGATACAGCCTGCTCGTTGCTGGGCCCGCTCGCCGGGGCAGTCCCTCCGGACCCCTTCAGGAAATCATCCAATAATCCCGCATGGACTGGAAACACCGCCAGTAACGCAATCAACGATAACAGGCAAATCGCCGCTTTCCGCATCCCCCGCCTCCTTTCCTATTCCTGCCCGAACAGCGCGTCCTGCACCGCCGATTTCGGGGCGGCAATACCTAGATGCTTGTAGGCCGCCGGGGTTGCGACTCTGCCGCGCGAAGTGCGCTTCAGGAACCCCTGCTGGAGGAGGAACGGCTCGTATACGTCCTCGATCGTGTCCCGCTCCTCGCTTATCGAAGCGGATATCGTCTCCACGCCCACGGGACCGCCCTGGAACTTTTCGAGTATGACGCGGAGGATCTTCCGGTCCATCACGTCCAGCCCTTCCTTGTCGACCTCCATCCTGGAAAGGGCATGGTCGGCGATCTGGCGTGTGATCCGCCCGTCACCATCCACCTGCGCGAAGTCGCGGACCCGCCGCAGGAGCCGGTTGGCCACCCGGGGGGTGCCTCGGGAACGGCGGGCGATCTCCCTTGTGCCATCGCCGTCTATCGGGATGGACAGGGTCTTCGCGGAGCGGCGGACCACTTCTTCGATCTCCTCGCTTGAGTAGAACTCGAGGCGGAACGAAACCCCGAAACGTTCCCGAAGCGGAGAGGTCAGGAGCCCCGTGCGCGTCGTCGCCCCCACCAGCGTGAAGCGCGGAAGCGTGAGGCGTATCGATTTCGCGGAAGGCCCCTGTCCGAGGATGATGTCCAGGGCGAAGTCCTCCATCGCCGAGTACAGCAGTTCCTCGACCACGCGGCTCAAGCGGTGGATCTCGTCGATGAACAGGAGGTCACCCGGTTCGAGGGCGGTAAGGATGGCGGCGATGTCTCCCTTGCGCTCGATGGCGGGGCCGGAGGTCGTCCGGATCCCCACGCCCATTTCGTGGGCGATGATGTTCGCAAGCGTCGTCTTGCCGAGGCCGGGCGGGCCCGAGAGCAGTACGTGATCGAGCGCTTCATTCCGGTTCCTGGCGGCGTCGATGAAGGTTTTAAGGTTGGAGACGATCGGGCGCTGGCCTATGAAGTCGGATAAACGTTTCGGCCGCAGCGACAGGTCGAGCGCTCCATCTTCGCTGCCCGGCTTCGGATCTACGATACGTCCCTCGACGTTGTCTTCCGGCGTTTTGCCCATTCCCGGGCTACCCTTTCCTTGCGGCTATTTCCGCCCGCCAGGGGCGGACAGGCGTTTCAGCGTTTCCCGAATCAAGGCCTCGGACGGGCTGTCCCCGCCGATCTCCTGCCGCGTGCGGGCGACGGCGATCTGCGATTCGCTCCGAGAAAACCCGAGGGAAACAAGCGCCTGAACGGCTTCGGCCTCCGGCGCCGAAGGAGGGGCCTCACCGTCACCGGAAGCGAGTGAGGAAAACTCGACCGCGACTTTCCTGAGCCGGTCCGGAAGTTCAAGAGCAATGCGCTGCGCCAGTTTCTTCCCGATGCCCGGCACGCGTGTGAAAGTAACCGCGTCCTCTCTGGCGCACGCGGCGAGCACGCCCGAAACCCCGAGCACGGATAGAACGGCGATCGCCGATTTCGGGCCGACTCCGCTCACACCTATCGTCGCCAGAAATATTTCACGTTCGGTTTCAGATGAGAACCCGTACAGATCGGCCCCACCGTCCCGTGAAACAAGATGGGTCCGTATGATGCAGCTTTCGCCTTCAGGTGGAAGTTCCTTGCGGGTGGCGGCGGAAACGTGCACGCGGAATCCGATCCCGGCGCACTCCACCACGACGAAATCCTTGCCGCCTCCAGCGAGGCGCCCGCGCAGGTGATCGATCATATGAACGGAATCATACCACGATCAGCGGAGACCTTTTCCACGGACGGAACCAAGGCCAATCCTTCATTTGTGGAATCCGGCGATCGGAACGATGGGAAAAAGGGGCCGGCCTGATCGCCGACCCTCTCATTTGAGCAAGGTATTACCGAAATACTTATCCCCACACCTACGGCGTAAACAATAAGTTCACTGTTCCCGCGCTTCCAGCGGCATAATTCCCCGGCCCACCGAGCGCCTGGAACTGCCCCTGGTTCATGTTAAGGGTGTTGTAGTCCACGGCAATCCGGCCGCCGCCACCGCCTACCTCGGCGGCGCCGCCGTTCGCGCGTGTCGTTCCGGCCCCGGAAAGGGTCTCGACCGTAAGGTTGATCGTACCGCCGGAACCGCTGCCGGACTGCGCCCCGCTTCCACCCCCGCCGTTGGCCGTGATGAGACCATCGACGACCGCATTGTTCGCACTGATTGCCATCCACCCGCCGCCGGAACCGCCGGGATAGCTGCTGCTGGCGCACGATCCCCCCGAGCCCAGGTCGGCAGGGGCCGTCATGCTTCCGTAGACCGGGTTGGGAACCCCGCCGACGTACGCACCCCCAAGGCCCCCATGGGAGCCACCGGAACGGTAGGTGGAACCAGGAGCGTTCCCCGTCGTGCGGCCCTCGCACACGTTGTTCCCCCCACGGTGTCCGCCAAGGTACCCCTTCGCGTCAACATCGATGGAACTCGACGAGTCTACCGTCAGGGCCCCGGCCGTAAGATCCAGCCGAGGGAAGAAGTTCATCGTCGCATTGTAGTGGGTCAACTTCCCGTACTCCACAATCGCCAGGTTGTCCGTCACAACGAGCCGGTCACCCAGAACCAGGAACCCGCCACGCCGGAAGTAAAGGTTGTCGAAACGGTAGATCCCCGCATAGGAGTCCCCGACCGCCGCCACAGCCGTCAGCGCCGACTTGCCCGTCGTGTCCACCGTAAGCACATTGGCCGTGTTCGACACCACCCGGTAGCTCTCCGCAACGTCCAGGTTCGGCTGGACCTCCATGCCCGCCAAACCGTTCGGCATCATGCCCACGCCCCCGTCCACCGTGAGCGTGTTGTCCGTCAAAGCCGCGATCTTCCCGAAACCGACCGGCGTCAGCGGCGTGTAGACCGACGAGTTGGCGTTCGACATGTTGTCGTCGATATAGAGGTTCCCGTACGTCCGGTCGCTGCGCCTCAGAAGAACCGTCCCGGCGCTCCCCCATGCATAATTCCCGTGACCGCCGAACGCCGTGATGCTTCGCAGCGCGTTGAAGTCGCTCCCCGTGTCGCCTAGATAATCGTAGACAACGGCAACCCGCCCGCCGCCGCCACCTACCTCTACGACACCGCCGTTGGCGAAAATGGCCCCCGTGCCGGAAAGGAGCGAGGTCATGACGGCGATCGATCCGCCTGAACCGCTTCCGGACTGCGCCCCGCTTCCACCCCCGCCATTAGCCAACAGGCTACCGTCCACCACTACCGCCTCGCTTGCGCGGATCGCGATCCGTCCCCCACCGGAACCGCCGGGATAGCTGCTGCTGGCGCAAGAACCACCCGAACCCAGATAAATAGCTTCCGACGGATGACCGTATGGAAGGTTGCTGCCGGAACCATCGTAAACACCACCGTACCCGCCATAGCTCCCGCCGGAACGATACGCGGCTCCACCGTCCGTGCCGCCGCCAAGCGTCTCGCCGTTGCAAGTCACGCTGCCGTCCCGATGACCGCCACGGTAGCCCTTGCCTGTAACGTCGATCGAACTGGTGCCGTCCACCTCCACCCGCTTCGCCTCGATCACAAGGCCGGCCTCAAGACCCACAGGGTGAGTCAGGATGCTGCCGCCAAGAACCTGAATGCTCTCGTTCGCACGCAACGGCTGATTCGCAATCACACGAGCGTTGTTACGGATTACAATACGGTCGAAAACGTATCCGGAAGGATACGGAACCGAAGCATCCGGCATCGCCTGCCCTTGACCGTCGATAACCAGTTCGCCAAATAGTTCACCCGTCCTTTTTAAGAATATCGTACCGGCACCTGCAGGAGCATAATTCCCCTGTCCTCCCAGTGCCTGGAACTGTCCCTGGGCCATGTTAAGGGTGTTGTAGTCCACCGCAATCCGCCCGCCGCCGCCGCCCACTTCAGCGACACCGCCATTCGCACGGATAGTGCCGGTCCCGGAAAGGGTCCCAACTGTAAAGTTGATCGTACCGCCGGAACCGCTTCCGGACTGCGCTCCGGTTCC
>JAENIX010000283.1 GCA_016844415.1 Actinomycetota bacterium
CTTCTTCGCCAGCTCCCTCCTGCTCTTCCTGAACCACTTCAATGAAATGAACCGCTTCGACGAGGACGACCGGCGCTGGTTCTATGTTCTGGGAGGATACCTCGACAGGGACCCGGAACACATCAACAGCGGCAAGTTCAACGCCGGACAGAAGTCGTACGGCCTGTTCATGGGCATCGCTACGATCCTGCTCGGCGCCACGGGGTTGGTCGCCTGGTTCCCGATGTCGTTCCCGATCGAAGTCGTCCGGATCTCACTTATGATCCACGGCCTGCTGTTTCTCATGTCCATCATGTTCGTGATCGTTCACGCATACCTTACCACCATAGGCAACCCGGGCACGCTCGAAAGCATGATCTACGGCAACGTGCGGCGGATCTGGGCGAAAAAACACCATCCGAAATGGTATAAGGAGATATCAGGCAAGTAAAAAGCGAGCCGACACAGGATGCCGCAAACCGGCAGGAAACGCGAACATCTGGAGCGGACGGTCCGGGAGCGGCCGGAGTACCGCGAGATCCTCTCGCTCTTCCAGGACCTCTTCGCCAGCATCGAATCTCCCTCCCGGATCTCCATGGAGCCGAACGGGTCAGCGGCGGTCTTCCCCTTATCGCTCCGGAGAGCCTCTCCGTTGACCGGGAAAAGCTTAACGGTTTCATGGCCGGTATCCTCGACGTCATGCGCCGGGCGAGCCGCGACCCGACGGGAAGTGAAGAACTGGACCGGATCGGGCGAGCGCTGCGGGAAAACTCACTGAACATGGCCGGGCTATTCGCCGCCTGCCTCCGCCGGGAAAGGAAACCGGTGGAAGAGGCGGCCGCCTCTGTTTCAGTCCGTCCGCCGCTGCTCACGTTCGTTCTGGAGATCCCTCTGAAGACAGCGCTCGAACAAACGGCCGAAACGGCCGACCCCGGCATGTTCGAAGGGTGGAAGGAGGGGTACTGCCCGGTCTGCGGGTCCCGGGCAGGGATGGACGAGCTTGTGGGCGAGGAGGGGAAGCGGTTCCTCTGCTGCTCCGCATGCTCGTTCCGCTGGCCCTTCCCGCGCATGCGCTGCCCATATTGCGGAAACCAGGACCCGGAGACCCTTTCATATTTCATCGCCGGGGACGACCCGGTCCGCGTCGGCGTCTGCCGCAAGTGCAGCAGGTACATCAAGACCCGCGACTCCCGGAAGGGAAACGCGGACGTCCCCCTCGAGGCCGAGGACCTGGCGACCATTCACCTGGACCTGCTGGCGGGGAAGGAAGGATTCGAGAGGGGAAAATGAGCGGGGGCAAGGACCGAGAAGAACCGGAAAAGAACCATCCCGTCCTGCGTTACGATGGGCACCGGCTCTCCGAGGTGGACCACCGGCCGGTCAGGGAGTTTCCCCTCGCGCTCACCGTCAACGGGGTCGAGCTCGCCACGCTGATCGCCTCCCCCCACGACCTTGTCTACCTTGTGGCCGGTTTCCTCAGATTGCAGGGGATGGTGAAAAGCGCCGACGATCTCCTCGCGCTCAGCGTATGCGGGGACTTCGGAGCCGCCACAGTGCGTATCCGCGGGGATGTGCCCGCGCGACTTACGCCGACGATCACCTCAGGCTGCGGCGCCGGGATCACGTTCAACCTTCCTCTTTCTTCCCCGCGAATGGACAACTTATCCCTTGCGGAAAACAGGGCCTATTCCCCGGGCGACGTCTTCGCAATGATGAACGATCTTGCCCGCCGGGCGGAAAGCTACAAGGACCACGGGGGGATCCATTCCGCCGCCGTCGGGGACGGCAAGTCGGTCCTTATGCACGCGGAGGATATCGGGCGGCACAACACGCTGGACCGCATCGCCGGCGAGGCGCTCCTGAAAGACCTGGCGGTAAGGATGGCGCAGGAACTGGGGATCACGCTCATTGGCTACGCCCGCGGCGGCAGGTTCAACCTCTACTCCCACCCGGAGCGGATCGCCGTCCCCCCGGAAGAAAACCGAATCGCAGGCGTCACCTGCGTCATCCTGGCAGGCGGGGCCTCCAGCCGGATGGGCAGCAACAAGGCGCTGCTCCCCTACGAGGGCGGAAGGTTCGTCGAGGCGATCCATCGGCAGATGACGGCCCTCTTCGGGAAGGTCATCCTCGTTACGAACACCCCGGAGCTTTTCGAATTCCTCCCGTGCCGGAAGGTAAAGGACATCATCCCCGGGATGGGGGCCCTTTCCGGGATACACTCAGGCCTGTTCCACAGCGACGACCCACACATTTTCGTGGTGGCGTGCGACATGCCGCACCTGATCCCCGGTCTGATCCGGCACCTGGCCTCCCAGGCGGAAGGGAACGACGTTGTCGTCCCCGAGGGGCCGACGGGCCTGGAGCCGCTGCACGCCGTATATGGGAAGAGCGCGCTGAAAGCCGTGGAGGAGGCACTCAACGCGGGCAAGGGGAGGATCGTCTCCTTCTTCGACAAGGTCAAGGTCCGGAAGGCCGCCTGTGAGGAGGTCTCCCGGTTCGACCCCGCATTCCGGTCCTTCCGGAACATCAACACTCCCGAGGAGTACTTCCGCTTCCGCGAGGAGGCGAAGCCTGCGCAGGGCGCCGACCACGGCAAGCCGCAATCAAGGAAGGACCGGGCCTGAAACTTCCGGGATGCCTTCCCATCCAACCGGGTATGCACCGGAGATTGGGGCAAAGATGAAAAATTTGAT
This sequence comes from Actinomycetota bacterium, assembly GCA_016844415.1. Classification (GTDB taxonomy): domain Bacteria; phylum Desulfobacterota; class Deferrimicrobia; order Deferrimicrobiales; family Deferrimicrobiaceae; genus JAENIX01. Next base: position 2,673 of record JAENIX010000283.1, read on the forward strand.
TCCGGCGCTCCTCCTTCTCGCAGCCGCATCGGCGTTCGCCGCCGAGCAGCGTTTCAGTGTGCCGGTGGGGAATTCGCCGGCCCAGGGCCCTTCGAACGCCCCCGTCACCCTGATCGAATTCATCGATTACCAGTGACCCCACTGCAAGGCGGCCGGTCCGGTCGTCGAGAAGCTGATCAAGAACTACCGGGGGAAGATCCGCGTAGTCGTCAAACACAATCCCTACAGGTACAGGGATTTTTCACGCATCGCCTCCGAGGCGGCGCTTGCCGCGGGCGACCAGGGGAAGTTCTGGGAGATGCACCACCTGTTGCTGAAGAATTCCCCGGACCTGGACCGGGGCAACCTTCTGCGGTACGCGAAAGAGATCGGGCTTGACGTAAACAGATTCGCGGAGTCTATCGACGGCGGCAAGCACGGAAAAATCATTGTGCAGGACCAGGAACTCGCGGTGTCCCTGGACCTGTACAGCACGCCCACCTTTTTCATCAACGGGAGAAAGATCGTAGGGGACCGGCCCTACGAATACAATCGATGAAGAGCTTGCGGCGGCGAAATGACCTTCCGCGGGGATCCGTCCCCGCTGCCGGCCTCCTTCTGGCACTGTTATTAACAGGTTTCCATGTGGGAGCGGGGAGCCTTGCGCCGCTGCCACCCCCTCCGGTGCCGGAGGGAAACCCCCAGACCGTCGAAAAGATCGAGCTGGGAAAGATGCTCTTCTTCGACCGTCGCCTCTCCGGGGACGGGACCATGAGCTGCGCATCCTGCCACGTACCCGACCAGGCATACACGGACGGACAGGATCTGTCCTTAAGCTACCCCACGACCCGGAACTGGCGGAACACTCCGACCCTGCTTAACATCGCCTACTTCAAGTCCCTGTTCCACGACGGCCGGGCCGCCACCCTCGAGGAGCAGGCGCTGTTTCCCGTCATGTCTTCCTTCGAGATGAACCTGAACCTGGATTATCTCGAGGAAAAGATCCGGATCGTCCCCGAATACGGCGCTGCGTTCCAGAAAGTCTTCGGCGGAGAGGTCACCAAAGCGAGGATCGCGATGGCGATCGCGGCATTTGAGCGCACCCTTATCTCCGTCAACGCGCCGCTGGACCGTTTTCTTCTCGGGGACAAGGCGGCCATATCCCCGGAGGCCCGGCGAGGATTCGAACTCTTCACGGGAAAGGGGAAGTGCGCCGACTGCCACTTTGGCCCCCACCTGTCGGACGACAGGTTCCACGCCCTGAACGTCCCCGAGAACCCGGAGGACCGGAAGGACCCCCGCATCGCGGCGACAAGGCGTTTTGTGGCGAAAGTCTTCCGCTACGAAGATTACCGGAACCTTGAGGAGGACCCGGGCCGCTACCTTGTCACCAGGGACATGAAGGACTGGAAAGCGTTCCGGACACCCACCCTCAGGGAAATCGCCAAGACCGCGCCCTACATGCACAACGGGAC
>JAENIX010000119.1 GCA_016844415.1 Actinomycetota bacterium
AAACGTTCGGCTTCGCGGGCTTTTTCGGCGTTCCCATCGGGTTCCGCGGGTTCGGGCAGCAGGAGGATTCGGCGCTCTGCCCCGTCCTGATCAAGCCGAGGTGCGTGGTGGTCGAGTTCCCGCGCGCGGGGGCGGAGCGGGAGGGGGAACGGGCGCTGCGGGGCCTTGCGTGGGACGGCGTCGTCCACGGCGTCGTGCAGCGGCTCGAGCGCCATTTCGCGGCCTCCTACGCGCTGGTCGACCTGCTCGGGGGGTTTTTCGGCCTCTCCCTCGTCGGCCGCACGCTGTTCCCGGCAGCGTCGCGCCGCCTGGCCTCCCGCCTCCATCACGCCGTGGTTCCGCCCGCGGCGACGGGGCTGACCGTGGGGAAGATCGATCAGAAGAAAGCCGAGGAACTCGTCGCCGGCCTCGATCAACCCGACCGCGCGGCCCGCCTCGAGCGGTTGGGGACGCAGGGATTCGGCAGGGAGGAACAGGCGCTCTACATCGAAACCGGGTTGCGCTCCATGGGCCTGACCGGACCCTTCGCGCACCTGGTCCTCGTCTGCGGCCACGGGAGCGAATCGACCAACAACCCCTACGCTGCAGCGCTGGATTGCGGCGCCTGCGGGGGGAGCCCCGGCGGGCCGAACGCCCGCGTGTTCGCCATGCTGGCAAACAAACCCACGGTCCGGGCGATGCTGCGACAGCGTGGCATCGACATCCCGGAGGACACCTGGTTCATGGCTGCCCAGCACAATACGACCACCGATGAAGTGGACATCCTGGACGAGTGCGACTGCCCGGAGACGCACGGGGAGGATCTCCAATGGCTTCGCCGGGACCTTGCCGAGGCGGGCGCCCGCCAGGCGCAGGAGCGTTGCGGGCGGCTGCCGGGGTCCCCGGCCGGCCTCACGCCTCGCGCCGCGCTTCGGCACGTGGAGCGCCGCAGCGCCGATCTCGCCCAGGTGCGCCCCGAGTGGGGCCTGTCGAGCAACGCCGCGTTCATCGTCGCGCACCGGTCTCTCACCCTGGGACTCGACCTCGGCGGCCGGGTGTTCCTGCACTCCTACGACTGGCAGCGGGACACGATAGGGAGTGCGCTTGACGTGATCATGACCGCTCCCCTCATCGTGGGGGAGTGGATCAACATGGAGCACTACTTCTCCACCGTGGACAACAAGGTGTACGGAAGCGACAGCAAGGTGATCCACAACGTCGTGGGCGGCTTCGGGGTCATGCTGGGCAGCGGAGGCGATCTGCAGACGGGGTTGCCACGACAGACGGTGATGGCGGGGGAGGAGCGGTATCATGACCCCCTGCGCCTGCTCGCGGTCATCGAGGCGCCGACGGACCGCATCGAAGAGATCATCAGGAACCATCACGCCCTTCAGCACCTGTTCGACAATGGATGGGTCAACCTCGTCGCGCTCGATCCGCGGACCGGAACCTTCCATCGCTACCTGCCCGGTTTCGCCTGGGAACGGCTCGCCGTCGAACCGGACCGCGGGCGCCGCGACGGGATACGAAAATGACGTGGATGCCTGCGTACCTGTCGTCGAACCTGCTGACGGTCCTGATCTTCCTCCCGCTGGCCGGGGCGCTGCTGCTCTTCTTCCTGCCGAAGGGAAACGTGCGCCTGATCCGGAGTATGACCCTTCTCGTTACCCTGGCGGAGTTCGTCCTCTCCCTGCCGCTGGTCTTCGGGTTCGACGACGCAACCGCGGCGATGCAGTTCGTCCGGCGGGCCCCCTGGATCCCCGGCTACGGGATCGAGTACCACGTCGGCGTCGACGGGATCTCGCTCTGGCTCGTCATGCTCACGACGTTCCTCATGCCCATTGTGGTCCTCTCTACCTACGAGGCGGTCGAGAAGCACGTCAAGGAGTTCCTGATCTTCATGCTGGTTCTGGAGGTCGGGATGGTGGGGGTGTTCCTTGCGATCGACCTCTTCCTCTTCTACATCTTCTGGGAGATCGTGCTTGTCCCGATGTACTTCCTGATCGGGGTGTGGGGTAGCGACCGGCGCATCTACTCGGCGATCAAGTTCTTCCTGTACACGTTCGCGGGCTCGGTGCTGATGCTCGTCGCGATCATCGCGCTCTATTTCCACCACCACGAGGTCACGGGGGTCTACACGACGAACCTGCTCAGCCTGTATGAGCTGTCGATTCCGGTGAAGCTGCAGTTCTGGATGTTCTCCGCCTTCGCGCTGGCGTTCGCCGTCAAGGTACCGATGTTCCCGTTCCACACGTGGCTCCCCGACGCCCACGTGGACGCCCCCACGTCGGGCTCGGTGATCCTCGCGGCGTTATTGCTCAAGATGGGGACCTACGGGTTCCTCCGGTTCGCGATGCCTCTTTTCCCGGTGGCCGCGTTCGACCTGATGCCGCTGGTGGGGGCGCTGGCGGTGATCGGGATCATCTACGGCGCCCTTGTCGCGATGGTCCAGAAAGACATGAAGCGGCTTGTCGCCTACTCCTCTGTGTCCCACCTGGGGTTCGTCATGCTGGGGCTGTTCGCCTTCAACATCCAGGGGATACAGGGCGGAATCCTTCAGATGGTCAACCACGGCATCTCGACGGGGGCCCTGTTCCTCCTCGTCGGCATCCTCTACGAGAGGCGCCACACCCGCCTCGTTTCGGAATACGGAGGGCTGTTCAAGGTCATCCCAGTGTACGCGACGGTCTTCATGATCGTGGCGCTCTCCTCGCTGGGTCTGCCCGGCCTGAACAACTTCGCCGGTGAGTTCCTGATCCTCGTGGGCGCGTTCCAGTCGATGAAGGGGCTCACGGTCGCGGCCACCGTCGGGATCTTCTTCGCGGCCGTATACATGCTCTGGATGTTCCAGCGCGTGATGTTCGGCGCGGTGGGCAACGAGAAGAACCGGAGCCTGCCGGACCTGAGCGCGCGCGAGGTGGCCTGCATGCTTCCTCTCCTCCTGTTCGTCTTCTGGATCGGGGTATACCCCCAGACGTTCCTCCGGAAGATGGAAGCCTCGGTGTCGGCTGTCGTGACGCGGATGGAGGAGAAGCGACAGGCGTTGCTCATGGAACGGCCGCCCGGGGAGACCCTGCTCGCCCGCTATTTCGATCGTGCCCGGGATTGAAACGGGCCGGTCGTTCGGGTGTATGCTTTTTCCATGTTCCTTCGCCGTGACTCCAGACGTCGATCGGGGGTGATGAGATGAGCGACACAAGCATGGTATCGATGAAGAGGGTCCAAATCATCGTCAAGGGCGAGGACCTGCACCTTGTCGAGCACCTGCTCGTTAATGCGAAGGTTTCCGGTTTCACCATCGTGCCGAACGTATCGGGCAGGGGGCATCACGGCGTCCATGAGGGGCACCTTCTCTTCAACGACATGCACACGCTGGACATCCTGTTCACCATCGTCCCGGAGGACCGGCTCGATCCGATCCTCGCCGGCCTCGGGACGCTGTTCGAGCGGCACTCGGGCGTCGTGTTCGTCTCGGATGTCTGGGTCACCCGCAAGCATTACTTCGAGACGTATGCCAACTCCTCCCGCTGACGACGCACGGAGCCGGTAGCGCGATGACGCTCGCCTGCCTCGCCGTTCCCGTACTGCCCCTGCTCGCCTTCCTCGCGATCCTCCTGGGCGGTCACTGGCTGCGCGGCCGCAGTCATGTGGTTGCGCTCGCCGCCGCCGGCGTTTCGTTCGCCCTGTCGGTGGCGGCGGCGGTCGAGGTCGTCTCGTCGGGTCCGGTCCATGTCCCTCTGTACACGTGGATCGGGTCCGGGTCGTTCGTGGTGCGCCTCGGACTGTACGTGGACCGCCTGACCGTCGTCATGCTGGTGATGGTGACGGCGATCTCGGGGATCGTGCAGGCCTACAGCGTGCGTTACATGCAAGGCGACGGCGGCTACTCGAGGTTCTTCGCTTACGTCTGCCTGTTCACCGGCTCGATGCTGATGCTGGTGATGAGCGACAACCTCGCGATGATGTTCGTGTTCTGGGAAGCGGTGGGACTGTGCTCCTACCTCCTGATCGGGTTCACGTACGAGCGGAAGCCGGCGTGCGACGCCGCGGTGAAGGCGTTCTGGGTGAACCGGGTCGGCGACATGGGGTTCCTGCTGGGAATCCTGCTCGCGTGGACGACGTTCGGGACGCTCGACTCCCTCGCGATCATGCGCGAGGCGGGACGGCACGCGGGCGACACCGTCGCGCTCTTCGGGCCGCTCGGCCCGGTGAACGCGCTGACCCTCATCACCATGCTGTTTCTCTGCGGGGCACTCGCCAAGTCGGCCCAGCTCCCCTTCCACGTGTGGCTGCCCGACGCGATGGAGGCGCCGACGCCCGTCTCCGCCCTGATCCACGCGGCGACGATGGTGACCGCCGGCGTGTTCCTCATCGCCCGCTTCGCCCCCCTGTTCGACC
>JAENIX010000004.1 GCA_016844415.1 Actinomycetota bacterium
GCCTGTACGCCTGCGGGTCCCTCGCCCGCTTCAACCGCCGCTGCGCCTTCATACACGGATTCCGCAACTACGTCGAGAAAGCCTTCTGGGACATCGCCGACCGGTTGTAATACCCCCCTTTCAGGCCCGGTATGCCGCTTCGTTCTTTTCGTCGGGCTGGCGCGCGAAATCGGGCAGCCGGTACTGGATCGCTTCCGCCACATGGGGGAGTGCGGCCGTTTTTTCGCCCGAAATATCCGCGATCGTCCTTGCCACGCGAGCCACCCTGCAGATCGCTCTTCCTGAAAGGCCGAGGCGGTCCGCGGCCCGTGTAAGGAGCGAGCGGGCCTCGGGCGAGAGATGGGATGCCAGCTCGGAGAAGGGGGCGCGCACCGTGCCGTTTGTCCGGCAGGGACGCCCGGCGTAACGCTTCTCCTGGGTTTTCCTGCACCGCATCACTCGCTCCCTCACCGCTTGCGACGTCTCGCCGCCCCCGGCGCCGGACCAGTCGGCTCCCCCGAGCGGGAGGACGGAGACCGACAGGTCGATCCGGTCGAGGAGCGGGCCTGAGAACCGCCGTGCGAACCGGGAGAGAAGCGGCGGAGGGCAGCGGCAGATCCTCCTCGGATGACCGGCGTTGCCGCAGGGGCAGGGGTTCGACGCCGCTATAAGCTGGAAGCGGCAGGGGAAGCGGTATATGTTGCCCGCCCTGGCGATCCGGATTTCCCCCGATTCGATGGGCTGGCGCAGCGCCTCCCTCGCCTCGCGCCGGAACTCGGAGAATTCGTCCAGGAAGAGCACGCCTCCGTGGGCAAACGAAATCTCGCCGGGACGGGGCGGATTGCCGCCGCCCACGGCGCCGGACCAGTCGGCTCCCCCGAGCGGGAGGACGGAGACCGACAGGTCGATCCTGTCGAGGAGCGGGCCTGAGAACCGCCGTGCGAACCGGGAGAGAAGCGGCGGGGGACAGCGGCAGATCCTCCTCGGATGACCGGCGTTGCCGCAGGGACAGGGGTTCGACGCCGCTATGAGCTGGAAGCGGCAGGGGAAGCGGTATATGTTGCCCGCCCTGGCGATCCGGATTTCCCCCGATTCGATCGGCTGGCGGAGCGCTTCCCTCGCCTCCCGCCGGAACTCCGAGAATTCATCCAGGAAGAGCACGCCTCCGTGGGCGAACGATATCTCGCCGGGACGGGGCGGATTGCCGCCGCCCACCAGGCCGGCTGTGGTCACGGAATGATGGGGTGCGCGGAAAGGCCGTCTGGCGACAAGGCGCGGCCACGGAGGCTCGCCGGCCGCGCTGTACACCTGCGCGGTTTCCACGGCCTCGCCGTCCTCGAAATCCGGCAGGATACCGGGGATCCTCTCTGCGAGCATGGTCTTGCCGCACCCCGGAGGTCCGACGAAAAGCAGGGCATGGCTCCCCGCGGCGGCGATTTCCATCGCCCTTCGCGCAACCGCCTGCCCCACCACGTCGCGCAGGTCGGCGGGGTCGACATCCGCGGGTTGCGGGGCGATTGAATCCGGCGTCGCGGCATGGGGACGCGCACAGCCGGACAGCGAGGAAACGGCGTCTCGCAGCGTCGCGGCCGGGATGACGTCGATGCCGGGGACGAGGAGCGCCTCGGATGCGTTTGCGGCAGGGACCATGACTCCCGAAAGCCCCAGCCGCTGCGCAAGAAGCCCCTGCGAGAGCACTCCCCGGACAGGCTTGAGGGAGCCGTCGAGGGAAAGCTCTCCCGAGACGAGATACTTTCCGATGTCCTCGCCGGTCATGACTCCTTCGGCGCACAGCATTGAAAGCGCTATTGGAAGATCGAGCAACGCGCTGTCCTTGCGAAGGTCGGCGGGGGCGAGGTTGATCGTCACCTTGCGGCCGGGGAAAGGGTAGCCGGAGTTGCGGATCGCGGCGCGTATCCGGTCGCCGCTTTCGCGCACGGGGCCTCCGGGAAGACCGACTATCGTGTAGGAGGGGAGCCCCTGGGAGATGTCGGTTTCGACTTCGACGGGGATAGCGTCGATCCCCATAAGAGTGGAAGCGCGGACGCGGACGAGCATGCGACGGTCCTTTCTTCCCGCGTGGGATCGGAGATACCTGGGGAAGAACAGCAATTCTTGTACCGGGATGCTTGGAAGGCGTCTTGGCGCTCCATTTGAATACAACCGGCATATGTGGACTCCCCGCGAGCCCGGAGTCCGGGCACATTTAGGTCGATATTCGGAACTAGAAGGTTGGGTTTCCGGACCGGCGGTACGGCTGGAAAGCGGTCAGTTCTGGATGACGTAGATGAACCCGGAAGGTCGGACGCGGAACCCCTGCTTTTCCAGGAACGATTTGGCGAGTTCCCGGATTCCGCGGGACCTGTCGGATAGGAAGGTCTCGAGCCGCTGCACGGTGCCGGGGGCAAGCTGGATCGGGCTGCGATTGCGCCCGGAGAGCCTGGAAAGCCATTCACCGAGCGCGAGGAACCGGATTCGTTCGTCCGGGTCGGCCAGGCCGGCTTCCCTCCACTTGACGGATTCTTCCAGCAGCATCAGCCCCCTGAACGCCTCCACGCGCAGCTCGGGGTCGTTCGTCGTGTCCCATGCTTGCTGGAACAGAGCCGAGGCGGAGGAAGGATCGGTGTCCACAAGCCCGCGGATCGCATAGAGGCGAACGAGGGGATCATCGTCGCGCGCTCCTTGCAGGAGCGGCTCCGTGGCCTCCGGAGTCCGAAGCTTCGCGAGGGCTTCGGCGCTCAAGGCACGCACCGAAGGCGAAGTATCCCGCAGGAGCGAGATGTGGAGATACGGCACCGCCGCGAGCCTGCCCGTCCGCCCCAACGCGCGGGCGCATTCAGCGCGGACGAGAGGGTGGGGATCCTTCTGCAGCGGCTCCGTAAGACGTTGCGGGGGACCGGGGAATCTCAGGATGCCGATACCTTCGGCTGCCGCCCGCCTGACCGATGCGGAGGGGTCCGAACCCAGCCGGTCGAAGAAGACGTTGGGCGCTCCCATGTCCGCGAGTGTCACCAGGGATCCCAGGCTTCTCTCCCGGGTCCGTTCGTGAACATCCGCGGCCGCCATCTCCCGCAAGTGGGGGATCGCCCCCTTGTCACGGCTCCACAGGACCTGCTCTATCCAGGAGAGGCGTTCGCACGGTTCAGCCGATGGGTTGCAGGCAGGCGGGGGAGGGACGCCCGCTTCGGCCGTCCGTCCGGCAGAGCAAAGCGCCAAACCGGCGACGAGGAGCATGGAAAGCAGGCGGGTTTGCGATTTTCTCATGGCCGCGATCTACATTTCGGGATGGAACACGAACGGAAATACCACGCGCACAGAGATTCCGCGGGACTTCGGAAATCTCCAGTTGCGCAGCCTTTTCAGCACGGCCTCGTCAAGGGGCGGCCAGTTGACGCTGCTCTGCCGGATCTCCGCCGATTCGACGGATCCATCGGGAAGAACGACGAAGGCCACCACGATCTTGCCGCTCAGAGAGGGGTTTTTCAGCAACTCCCTGTTGTAGACGTAACGGATTCCGCTTCGGTACTGCGAAACCGTCGATGCTATCGCGCCGGATGACCTGCTTTCGTCGTCGATGCCGCCGCTGATTTCCCCTTCCAGCCCCGAATCGGTGCGGAAAATCCGGGAAGATTGGGCCCGGGAGGACCTGGAGGCGGAGTCAACCTGTTTCCCTATTCCCGGCGATCTTCCCACTTTCGACGGGTCTTCCTCGCCGGCCGGGACGGTGCTGTAGGGAATCGACGGAGAACCTTTCGATGCGACACGGATGTCCTTCGGAATCCTTATGCCGGAGAATGGATCCGCCCCCCCGTCGCCTTTCTGTCCCGGCTTGAGCATCTTAAGAATCCCGCGCCCGGCGACCTTCTCCCGGATCTTTTCCCGCGAAGGGGGCTGAGCGGGAGCCGGGGAAACTGCATTCGCCACAGGCAGGGCCTCCGGCGGGGGAGAGGCGGGTGGCGCCACGAGGGGCAGATCGGGTATCTTCGGCAGTTCCTGCGCAGGAATCTCGGCGATATCCACCTGCATGAAGTCCTCCGGCGAGGCGGGGCGCGACTGCCAATATGGGCTGGAGAAAAACCCTGCAACGTGCAGGGCGATCGAAAAAAACAACGAGATGCCGAAGAGCCGCTGCCGCCTCGCGTCGAACGCCACGTGGACTCCGTCGAGACGAAGCTCCCCGTTCATTCCGTGAATCCCCCCATCCGTCGGTCGTCCCGCAGGAGGCGCTCGGTTCCTCCGTGCCGGTCCCGGACGGGAAGAAGCCGGAACTTCGCGCGCGGGAGAAAGAACAGAACACCCGGGTGCTCCACGCTCCCCACGATTTTAACTTCGCCGAGGCGATGGACGGTTTTCCCCTTCGCGGCCTCCCCGAAGGCGGAGGAAGCCAGGAGCAGAAGGATAGCCGCCGTCACTGCGGCGATTTTTCCAGCCATTCGATCCACTTGCCGACCTCGTCCTTCTTTGAGCCGTTCATTGTAATATACCGCCGATAGCAAATAAGCGCTTCCGGGGCATTTCCCTCGTAGAGTTCCTTGAAAATCCCAAGGTTGATCCATCCTTCGGGCATCCCCGGCTTTTCCCTGACCGCTTTTTCCAGGCTTGCGCGCGCATCCTTCCATTTTCCCCGCTCCATCTGCATCATGCCGGCGTTGGTATGTATCTCGGGGAAGGTTTCCGCATCTACCGGCTTCCGCGCCAATATCGCTTCCGCGGCTGCGACGTTCCCCTTCCGGTATTCTTCGAAGGCGGCCAGGTTTCCGGCGAGGGACGCCATCCTTCGCCCCGCGGCGGAAGCGTTGTCCATCGCGGGGACAGCCGCGGATTCCCGGTCCCACGCGATACGGGATGCCGCGACGGGGAAAAGGTTAGCCGTTTCCGGGTGGATCTTCGCCGCCAACCGGCGTGCGGCGTCGATGTTGCCCTGCCGGTACGCCAGGACCGCCATGTTCCAGGAAAGGGAAGGCACGGAGGCTTTCCTGGCCCGCAACGCAAGCATCATTTCCGCGGCTCGGTCGTAATCGCCCCGCTCGACCAGCGCCGCTGCGATGTTTGACGCCAGCTCCGGAAGCATTTCCCGAGGAAGCGCGGTTCCCGCGGGAAGGAGACGGTCGGCCAGGGCGCCCGCCTCGTTCCATTCTCCGCGAACCAGGTGAATGCCGAGAAGGTTGGCCGCTGCGGGTTCATGGACGGCAGAGCGTCCCGCAATCCGGCGGTAATGAGAGGCGGCTCCGTCGTAATCCTGTTCTATGTGCAACAGGACGCCCTGGTTGTATATGGCGTCCGTTTCCCACTGGCTCCCCTCGAGGGCCTTCCATAACGGAAGGGCCTCTTTTCCGGCGCCGCGCGGGACCGCTTCCCTGGTCCTCGCCATCGCCTCCGAGTACGCTTTAGTGAAGTCTTGCTGCGGCTTCGGGGTTTCCGCGGCCGGAGGGCGGGCGGCTTCCCTGACGATATTCCTTGGGGGCGAAGGCCACCAGACATACTTGCGGATCCCGCAGCCGGAAACCGTCATCGCGATGGCGACCGCTGCCGCCAATGCCGCCCGGCCGATGCTCACGGAGCGCCCCTTTCCATAACACCCAGGAACGCGGGGACGGTCAGGACAGGAATCGCGTACTGTCCTTTTTTCACGAACCGCGCGGGCCGAAGGGTTTTCAGCCTCTGAAGGCTTTTGTCCACCCATTCGGAGCTGTAATCCGCGCCGACCGCCTGCCGAAGGTTCCTCAAGTAGGCCTCCACCGCCCTGTCTTCGATGGGCGCGGCCTTTTCCTCGAGGAGGAATGCGTATTCCTCCCGCTCCCTGCCCGACAGGCCGCGAGGGGGGGGGGAGGAGAGGATCGCGGAACGGAAATCCTCGAACGCCTCGCCCAACCTGTGCAGGGACGCTGACACCGTCTGCGCATCCCCGAAGCGGATCGCCTCCACGTAGAGCTTTGCGCATTCCTCCAGCGCGGCCTGCTTCGCCCGGAATGTCTTTTCCAGCGGTGGCGCGATCGAAATCTCGCGGTATCCCGGGAGGCGGTATTCGGCCCTCAGGAAGAGAGCCTTGCCTGCCACCGCCGGCGCCGCTTCAGGAGAGGCCGCATGCGCAGCGACGGTTTCTTCGTAGTAGCTGTCGGCCTCCTTATGCCTGCTCTCCGCGCGGGCGCTTTCGCCGGCGCGGAAGAGGCACTGCACCCGGAGTTCCGGCGTAACGCCGGGCATGGAGGCGACTGCGTGGAAGGTTTTCCGCGCGCGCGCTTCCTCCTTGCCCGCGGAGTACAGATCGGCGGCCCGCAGCATGTTCCTTATCGCCTCCTCGCCGGCCTGGCTTCCGGCGGTCGCGAGCCGCTCGTACCGCTCCCCCGCGGCTGCGGGATTCCCCGTTTTCTCGTACAACCGGGCAAGCCATCGGGATGCGTCCAGCGACATCGCCGAATCACCCCCCGTGGATTCGACGGTCAGCAGAGCCGCAATGGCCTCCCTGTTTTTCCCTGCGGCGGCGTAAGCGGTTCCGGCGCGGAAACGAGCGACCGGGGCGATTTCCATTAAGGGGAACTCACGATTCACGCTCCCGAAAAGTTCCGCCGCCTCCGCCGGGTTGTCCCGCTGAATCATTTCTGCGCGCCTGAACATCGAGAAGGCGACCCATTTCCCGGCATCCCGTGCCTCTTCCGCCGGCGGGGACGAGATAAGGAGTGCACGGAACGCCTTTTCGGCTGCGGCGAAATCCTCCATCTCGAAACGCGCCTCCCCGACGAGGCGCAGCGAGGCGCGGACCTCTCCGGGAGTTCCGGCGACTCCCGACGCCGTTTCCGCGGTATCCGCCGCCAATGCGAACTGCCGCAGGTCGGCGTGAGCGCGGGCGCGATCCATCGATACGATGAAGATGCGTTCACCCCGCGGGAACAGCCGTCCGTATTCCCGGGCGAGTCGGACGATTTCCGCCTGCGACGCCGCGTCGGAAAGCGATGACATGTCCTTGGAGCTCTGCACGGCCATGTACCAGGATGCCTCGCCCCGCGTCCCTCCCGGACGAAGGGCGGCTTTTTCGAAGGCAGCCGCGGCCTCGCGTTTCCTTCCGTCCTCGAACAGCAGCCATGCCCGCTGATATGCGACCTCATCCGCTTTCGGGGAAGATGGATATGTCGATAGATACGCGTCGTAAAGGGCAAGGATCGCGACGCGGTCTCCCGGGGGAGCCTGACGCGACCGCGCGTGGAAGAAGAAGGCGGCCCCGCGCATCGCTTCCTCGGAGGCCGAGTCTGCCCGTTCCGCATCCGCCGGCGATCTCCCGGAGTGGGCGCGCCAGGCGCTCCCCGGACCGAAAATCCGGTGGAACCTGCCTTTACGGGCATTGCCATCCTCTTCCTTGCCCGCCTTCCGGAGCGCTTCCGACGCGGCGATTTCCGCATCGATCCGTTCGGAGGCCATGGGATAGCTGTTAGCAATCCGGTCGGCGATTCCCGCCGCCTCCGCGTAACGGTTCTGCGTTTCCAGGACATTCTGGACTTGAAGCAGAAGGGCGGGGCCCTGCTCCGAGCCGTCGCGACGCGCGAGGAGCGACTCCGCTTCACGCTCCATGCTCGATTCGACGAGGGAACGGGCCGCCATCGCGAGCGCCTCCTTGGGAACCCCGCCGGTTCTCCGGGCGGTGCGGGAAAGGAGCATGGCGGACAGAAACGGGTCCGTCGATTCTTTTGGCCGGCCCTGCAGAAAGCGCGACCAGCCGAGCTTGAATAGGGCGGTTACGCGGGTTTCCGGCGGGGCGCCTGCCGACACCTTGCCGTATGCTTCCTCCGCCTTGCGATAATCCGATTCGTCGAAAGCGTATTCGCCCAGCCGCAGGTGGAGTTCGTCCGCGAACCGGGTGCCGGGATGCCGGGCCAGCAGCTCCTTCATGGACGATACGGCGTTGTCCGCGGAGCCGGCTTCCTGGAAAGAAAGCGCGAGCCCGTAGAGGGCCTGCTCCCGGTAAGGGCTGCCGGGATGGTCCTCTATGAGCTTGCGGAAAAGGGAAATGGGAACGGAGAAGTCCGGGTTCCCCCCGGGGGCCTCTTCCTTCTGCAGATACCTTGACTCAGCCTCCTCGAAGCGCAGCTCGCCCAACGCGTAAAGGGCTTCGTCGCCGAATGCGCTTCGCTCCCCCGGCAACGGGAGGGCGGCCTCCCAGTGCCGTATCGCCTCCGCGCGGAGGTCGGGCCTCCTTTCCTCCACATGCCTTCCCGTTGCGGCCCGGGCGGCGATATAACATGTGTGGCGCTCGCTACGGGCTATCGCGTCCTTAAGCTCGCGTCCAATCCCGGCAAGTTCCCGGCTGGACGCCGCCTTTGCTTCCGCCCGGAGTCTCGACAGCGCCGCGGAGCCATCGGCAAGGCGGTTCCGGTAGCGATCCAGCGCTGTTTCCCACACCGCGGCCTCCGCCAGCGCTTCCCGGAAGCGCGGAAACGTTTTCTCCGCTTTCGACGCCAATTCGGACAGGTTCATAGCCGCGTTTTCCGCCTTGTCCATCTGCCGGGACAGTTGCGCCACGTACGCGGCCTTCCACGAGTTCCTTACGGCAGCCTTCAGCAGCGAGGCCCTGCCTTCCAGCGCGAGGAGGCTGTCCGTAAGCCTTGCGATGCGATGCCTGGCGAAGAAGAGCATCCTGCGGTCCTCGGGCTGAAGGATGGCCCCTTGCTTTTTGCCCGCAGCGGCATCGGCGGCCTCGCCGGCCACGGCGATACGGTCTCCGAATTCCCGCAGCCTCCTGTCGACATCCTCCAGGAGAGCTGCCCGCCGCGGATCGGCTTTCGCCCCCCACGCGGCCAGCGGAAGGGAGACTGCGGCCATTCGCAGCCGTTCCCGCATGCCTTCGGCTCCGGCTTTGCCGCGCAGCGCCGACTTGACTATCTCTTCCGCGCTCCGGAGGCTGCCAGCCAGGCGTTTCCTGTATGTCGAAATCCCTTCTTTCGCCGCGCCGACCCGGAGGGAAAGCTCCGCGTTTCCGGCCTCCGCCTCCAAGTGGGTTTCATGCAGTGCGGCGGCGGAAAGGAAACGGCGGCCGGAGGAACGGAAACTTCCCGAGTCTTCTTCATACGGGAAAAGAGCGGAAAGCGATTCCCACGCTTGATATGCGCCGTCACGGGTGCCGTCCCATGAAGAATATCGCGCAACCTCCGACTTCCACCGCTCGTGCGCGGACAGCGAGTCCCGCGCGGCGGAGAGGGCGCCTTCGTAATCCTTCGCGGCGAGGGATGCGGATGCAAGCGCTTCCAGCAAAGCCGCCCGTTCCGCGTGGTTTCCGGCAGATGTGTTGTCGGCCGCAGCCTTCAGTTCGTCGACTTCCGCCGGGAAAGACCCGGCGCGGGACAGGGAAAGCGCCGCCGCTGGGAAAGCTGTGGAACCGGGCAGGGCATCACCCCATGCCGCGGCAGCCCCTTCCAGGTTTCCGCGCGCGATCTCGATCTCTCCGGAGACGATATCCTTTTCTAATGATTCGGGCAGGCGGGATAGGGCCTGGTTCGACGCTTGTGCGTTTCCCGTTGCCGCTTCGAAGCGGGACAGGTAGGAAGCCGCCCGCCCGGCGGCGGCGGATTTCCCGGCGACCTCGCGGAACGCCTCGGCCGCCTTTTCATGCCGACCCTGCCGCCACAGGATTTCACCGGCTTCCAGGAAGGCCTCCGATCTTACCGGCTCCGTAAGCGATGCTTTCTCTTCCGCGAAGAGGGAGAGCGCAAGATCGGCACGTCCGGCATCGGCCAGTCGGCGGATGAGCTTGGGGATGAGGGGAGAGCCTGCCCGGTCCGCGGGAGGAAGTGATTTAAACTCCCGCAGGGCCGCTCGCGGCATTCCCCGTTCGATGAACGCTTCCGGGTATCCCGAAGCATGCCCGGAGGGGGGCGCTCCCGGTGCTACCGCCGCGAACAACAAGGGCAGCGCGACGGCAAGCGCCCGCCAAGATCCGTATGGAAGCATCCCGGGAATGGCTACTTCTCCGCCACCGGAACCAGGACGGGGTCGACGGCGCCGGCGGGACGGGAGAGGCGAAGCTTCAGCAGGAAGGTTTCCCCCTTCCGCAAGATCGCCGAAAAGTCGGCCGCCGGCGAGGTCTTCCATGAGGGGTGAGCGATTTCGAGGCTCGCCGTGTGCGTTCCCGGAAGGAAAGGGACCTGGAAAACGAGAGGGGAAGCGCCGGAGAAACCGTCCCTCTCCGCCTTTGACCACTCCTTCTCCTCCTCTACTTTTCCCCCGACGCGCAATCGCCCGGTCAAGGGAGCGGGGAGGTCGTCCCCGCGCCGTATCTCGACGCGGAGCGCCGTGGCCCTCGGCGCGGCGACGAGTTCCTGTATGCGGTCGAGCTCGGACGACATGGAGTCCATCTCCTTGATGATGGAGGACAGGTCTTTTTCAACCGCCTCCAGGGATTCCCCTTCCGCGCGGATGGCTGCGGGAAGCAGAAGGCTGGCAAGGATGGCTGCCGCTGCGGCGACTCTTTTCATGTAATTTCCTCGCACGGTTTAATGTTTCAGCTCCAGCATGGTCCCGGCCGGAAGAGTCACCCTGACCAGTTCCACTTTCCGCCGGTTGGGAGACACGACGATCGGGCCGAATACCTGGACGATCTTGCGGGAGGGCGATCCGGCGAACAGCACTACGGTCAGGTAGGCCCTGCACGCCTTCTTCCCGCGATAATAATCCACGGAGAAGGTGAACACTCCTTTTATCGTTTTCTCCATGGTGAAGACTTCCGGTCCGAAGCCTTTCCTGTTGTCGAGCAGAAGCTTTCCGTCCGGGATCGCGTTCGCGTCCTCGAAAACGTTGGGCGCGTCGAACCAGGTGTGGCGATCGAGGTCGTCGACCACGTGGAGGTCGAGATCGACATCGTCCTCGTCCCAGTGCAGGATCGCCATGAGAGGACGGTCGGCTATGCCGCGCACACCGATCTTCCGCTGTTCGCTGACGCCGGTCCTTCCTTCCCGGTCCTCGGCTTCCACGATCAAGACGTCCTCGTCGGTCATCAGGGCCGCGGTCTGCTCGAAGGTCCCGTCATCGCGGACGCTGAGATGAATGGGGATATCGTTCTGTAATAGGTACGCTGCCCGCAGAGGGTTCCGGCTTTCGATTTTGCCCCGGACGGTGATGACAGGCGAGCGGGAAACGTCCGCCACCATGCCCCTCGGGGGATTACTGATATCGATGGTAGGCTTCGGGGGAGCGTAGAAAACAGTGCGGGAGGCGCGCAATGCGCGTCCGTAAGGGTCAAGCCCGGTTACGACGATACGGTTTTCCCCGTTCCGGAGGGTAATAGGAACCTCGAATTTTCCACCGTAAACCGTCGCGGTCTTCCCTTCCTGCCCTACGGAGATCGACACCGAGTCCACGCCCTCGCCGGCGGTTCCGGCAAGGATGTGCATGGAATGTTCGGTCTTCTCCACATTGGGCTCGAGTATCCGGATGGATCCCTCGGGGGGGAGTTCCACCCTGACTGCCACGGCCGTTTCGCGTCCGGTGAGCCACGGTCCTCCCTGCAGGCCCCTGAGGATCACCTTCTGAAGGCCGGCGAATCCGTCCCAGCGCGGCATGTCGAAGAGCCGCTCGTCGGTTACCCCGGCCACGATCAGGATCCGGTCCTGGCGGATGCCGGACTCCCGCAGCCGCTCCGCGACGGAATGAGACAGCGAAAGGGCCAGCCCGCCGCCATCCTCCTTGCTGCCGATCGGATCCATGGATATCTGGACGAGCAGGAAGATCCGTGGGTCCTTCTTCATCCGTTCCTGGAAATCGCTGATTTCACGCTGCTGGAAGGGAGTCCATTCCGATGGGAGGAGTTCATTGAGCGGGAAGGCCGTCTCAAATAGAATGTAAGAGGCGATCTCCGGCCCGGGAGTTCCCGGGTATATCGCAGTGCGTTCCCCCGCCGCAGACGGGGCGGCGATCGACAGGGCAGCGCACGCCAGCAGGAAGAGGTATGCGACCCGGGGGGGCATCATGCTCCCTTGATAAGATGATTTGAACCCTATCATCATAAAATACCGGGGCCGTTTTACAACCCGGGGAAGGTGGAAAAAGGTGAATAAATCGGGAAAAGCAAGCATGGCGGACATATCGGGGAAGCCGGCGACAGCGCGAGAAGCGGTCGCGGAGGGGTGGGTCCTGCTGTCCGGCGACGCATGGATGATGATAAAAGGTGGGGAGATCCCCAAGGGAGACGTGCTCGGGGTGGCGCGGGTGGCCGGCATAATGGCCGCCAAGTCGACCCCGCGGATC
>JAENIX010000120.1 GCA_016844415.1 Actinomycetota bacterium
GAATCGAGGTTGAGAGCGGCCCTCGCCGGAATGACAGCGGGTGGAAACCGGTCCCCGCTGCCCCATGGAGACAATGCGGGGCAAGGTGGCGGAACCCCTCCTCCGCAGTCCAAGGACCAGCCCTCCTCCGGAGATCATGCCGGTCACGGAGGCGGTCGTTGAACCCTCACGGCGCCGGAACCTCCGGCGAACCCGGAAAGGAAACCTTCATCCAGCGGGTCATCGGGTTCTGCGCGGTCAACCGATACCTGACCCTGCTGGCCGTGGTGGCGGCCTGCGTGCTCGCCATGTACACGCTCAAGGAGATACGACTCGACGCCCTCCCCGACCTCTCGGACACCCAGGTGATCGTCTATTCGAAGTGGGACCGGTCTCCCGACATCATCGAGGACCAGGTCACCTATCCCGTAGTGACGGCGCTGTTGGGCGCCCCGAACGTCAAGGCGATCCGGGGGTTCTCGGACTTCGGATTCTCCTATGTATATGTGATCTTCCAGGACGGCACGGATATCTATTGGGCGCGCTCCCGGGTGCTGGAGTATCTGTCCAAGATCCAGTCCCGCCTTCCGAAAGGGGTTCAGACCGAGCTTGGACCCGATGCCACCGGCGTCGGGTGGATCTTCCAGTACGCCCTGGTGGACCGGTCGGGCACCCATTCCCTGGATCAAATACGCTCCTACCAGGACTGGACGCTGCGCTACGCCATCCAGTCCGTCCCCGGCGTCGCCGAAGTGGCTTCCATCGGAGGGTTCCAGAAACAGTACCAGGTGACGGTGGATCCGAACCGGCTGGCGGCCTACGGGATCCCGCTCAACATGGTCACCGAGGCTATTCGCATGTCGAACAACGAGGTCGGCGGCCGGCTTATCGAGTTCGCCGGGGCCGAGTATATGGTGCGGGGCCGTGGCTACACGAAGACGACGGGAGACCTCGAAAAGGTCGTGGTGAAAACCGGTCCCGGCGGCGTTCCCGTGCTCCTCAAGGACATCGCGCAGGTGTCCCTGGGGCCGGAGATTCGCCGCGGCATCTCCGACCTGGACGGAATCGGGGATCACGTGGGCGGGATCGTGGTGATGCGCCATGGAGAGAACGCCCTGAACGTGATCGAGCGGGTCAAGGAGAAGCTTTCGGAGCTCACCCCCTCGCTTCCCAAGGGGGTGGAGTTTGTCACGACCTACGATCGCTCGGACCTCATCCACCGGGCGATCGGCACCTTGAAGCACGAGCTCGTGGTGGAAATGCTCATCGTCTCCCTGGTGATCCTGATTTTCCTGTGGCACGTTCCGTCGGCGCTCGTGGCGATCATCACGATCCCCGTGTCCGTGCTCCTCTCGTTCATCCCCCTGTACTACATGGGGGTCACGGTCAACATCATGAGCCTGGCCGGAATCGCGATCTCGATCGGCGTGCTGGTGGACGGGGCGATCATCGAAGTGGAGAACGCCTACAACAAGATCCATCAATGGCAGGCCGAAGGACGGAAGGGAGATTTCCACCAGGTGCGGCTGGAGGCCTTGAAGGAAGTGGGCCCCTCCGTCTTCTTCTCGCTCCTTGTCATCGCCGTGGCCTTCCTCCCGGTCTTCGCGCTGGTGGACCAGGAAGGAAGGCTGTTCAAGCCTCTGGCCTACTCCAAGAACCTGGCCATGGCGCTGGCCGCGATCCTTGCGGTCACCCTGAACCCGGCCATGCGCATGATGTTCGCGCGGATCGAACCGTACACCTTCCGGCCGAAGTTCCTGGCCAAGCTCGCCACGCGCGCGTTCGTGGGCACGTACCATTCCGAGGAGAAGCACCCGATCTCCCTCGCGATCCTCAAAGTATACGAGCCGGCCTGCCGGTTCGTGCTGCGCCGCCCGAAGACCGTCATCGCGGTCGCCGTGGCCCTGTTCGCGTTAAGCATCCCCATCTACATGAAGCTCGGAAGCGAGTTCATGCCGCCCTTGAACGAGGGCACCATGCTCTACATGCCCACGACCCTCCCCGGACTTTCGGTGGCCCAGGCCCAGGATCTCCTGGAGCGGCAGGACAAGCTTTTAAAGAGCTTTCCCGAGGTCGAGCGGGTCTTCGGCAAAGCGGGGCGCGCCGACACATCCACCGATCCCGCGCCCTTCTCCATGATGGAGACGACGGTGATCCTGAAGCCGGAAGATCAATGGAGCCCGAAGGATCGCTGGTACTCCTCCTGGGTCCCCGACCGGCTCAAGTTCCTCCTCCGGCCCATCTGGCCAGACCGCATCTCCTGGGACGAACTCGTGGAAAAGATGGACTCCGTGGTGCGGTTTCCGGGGGTCACGAACGCGTGGACCATGCCCATCAAGGCCAGGATCGACATGCTCACGACCGGAGTGCGCACGCCCATCGGGATCAAGATCTACGGGAGCGATCTTGGAGAAATCCAGCGGATCGGGGAGCATCTGGAACACATCCTCAAGCCGATAAGGGGGACGCGCAGCGTATTCGCTGAGCGGGTGACCGGCGGCTACTTCGTGGACTTCGAGCCCAGGCGCGACCAGCTTGCCCGCTACGGACTCACGATCGAGAAGGTCCAGGACGTGATCATGAGCGCCATCGGGGGCGAGAACATCACCACCACCATCGAGGGCCGCGAGCGCTACCCTGTGAACCTGCGCTACCCCCGGGAGCTCCGGGAGGACGTCGACCGTCTGGGGAGGATCCTGGTCCCCGTGTCTTCCCCGATGGGTGCCCAGGTTCCCCTCGCTCAGCTCGCGGACATCAAGCTCGTCCAGGGCCCCGCCATGATACGGGACGAGAACGGGTTCCTGGCCGGGTACGTGTACGTGGATATTGCCGGACGGGACGTGGGAAGCTACGTGGAGGAGGCCAAGGCAGCCGTGGCGGCGAAGGTCCCGCTCAAGACCGGCTACGTGCTCCAGTGGAGCGGCCAGTACGAGAACATGCTGCGGGTGCGCGAACGGTTGAAGTTCATCGTGCCGTTGACATTGGCCCTGATCTTCGTGCTTCTCTACATCAATACCCGGAGCGCTTTCAAGGCCTCGGTCGTCATGCTCGCCGTCCCCTTCTCCGCCATCGGCGCCATCTGGCTCTTCTACGTGCTGGACTACAACGTTTCCATCGCCGCCTGGGTGGGGATGATCGCTCTCCTGGGCCTGGACGCCGAGACCGGGGTTTTCATGCTCCTCTTCCTGGACCTTTCCCATGACGATGCCAAGAAGAAGGGGCTCCTCCGTAACATCGCGGAGTTGGACGAGTCCATCATCCACGGGGCCGTCAAACGCGTTCGTCCGAAGTTCATGGTGGTCGCCGCGGCGTTCATGGGGCTGTTGCCCATCATGTGGTCCACCTCGGCGGGAGCGGACGTCATGAAACGAATCGCCGCCCCGATGCTGGGCGGCCTGGTCACGTCGTTCATACTGGAACTCCTTGTGTACCCGGCGATCTACAAGCTCTGGAAGGCGCGGGAGCTCGAACCGGCGGCGACGCCGGCGGAATCGTAACGGTCCATGACGGCGCGCTCTTTTTCGGGCAGCCGGCAACAACTGCGGCGGTGAAGCGTCGCAACAAACAAAAGGGAGGCTAAGGGAAATGCGAAGGATCAGCGAAGCGGTTCGGACGGCGGCCTGCGTTACGGCGTTGATGCTCATGGCCCTGCCGGCGTTTACGTCGGCCGCGGAGAAGGGGCACGATTCGATGCCGGGTATGAAACACGGGGAGACTGGTCACGGCACGATGCCTGGGATGAAGGCGGAAGAGCATGCAAAGATGGGCGACAAGATATTCGGCGGGAAGGTCGGGCCGTGGTCAGGAGAAGCCCGGTTGATCGACATGAAGGCGTCGATCGAGAAAGCGAAGGCCTCCGGCATGAAGATGGAAGGGACGATGAAGAGCCATCATTTCGAGCTTTTCCTGGCTGATCCAAAGACAAAGAAGGCCGTAACGGAAGGGAAGGGCACGGTGACGGTCATCGGCCCGGACAAGAAGGAGGAGAAATCGGACTTCATGGTGATGGAGGGGCATTTCGGCGCCGACGTCAACCTGCCCAAGCCGGGCAAGTACACGTTCAAGGTGGCCATTGAGTCCGGCAAGGAGAAAGGCTCCGCCACGTTCTCGCATAAGGTGAAGTAGCGGTTCCTCTTCTGGGGGTGCGAAATGGGCCGCCGGGTGCGTGCGCGGCGGCCCATTTTCATCGGCAACGCGCCTGGCGGGAGGATTGCCTGCCTGGAGGGAACCCCCGGAAAACCAGGCATTAGATGGTCGAACGGAGAAAAACCGATGAGGTACCCGGCGGTGATTGACAGGCGGCGGGTCCATCAGGTTGTAGCAGGGACCGCGCTTATTTCCCTT
>JAENIX010000005.1 GCA_016844415.1 Actinomycetota bacterium
GTCCACGGCAAGCAGAAATTCCTGAAGGTGGTAAATCCCTGACGGAAGGGGCGGGTGGAATACTTCCTGCAGCAGGTCCTTAACGGACTGCAGATCGGGTTCGTCTATGCGTTGATCGCCCTCGGCTACACCATGGTGTACGGCATCGTCCGGCTGATAAACTTCGCGCACGGCGATGTCTTCATGGTGGGGGCGTTCATCGGCCTGTACGCCATCGAGACGCTCCAGCTTCCCCTTTCCGCCGTTTTCCTCCTGGCCATAACCGGGTCCGCCCTCCTCGCCGTCACGATGGAGCGGGTCGCCTACAGGCCGCTGAGGGAGGCCCCCAAGATCGCTGCACTGATCACGGCCATCGGCGTGTCGCTTTTCCTCGAATACTTCACGGCGCTTCGCCAGGTCTTCGGCCCGAACTACTACTCGTTCCCGCGGCCTTTCGCTGTGTTCTCATGGGAAATCGGCGGCATCTCCGTGACCAACATACAGGCGATCATATTCCTTGTGACGCTCTGCAGCCTGGCGCTCCTCTGGTACACGGTGCACCGGACCCGAATTGGAAAGGCGATGCGGGCGGTTTCCCACGATCACGTGACGGCTGGGCTCATGGGAGTCAACGTCGACCTCGTGATCTCGTTCACCTTCGGTCTCGGGGCGGCGCTTGCGGGAATAGGCGGAGTGCTTTACGGGATCGCCTACCCCCAGGTCAACACGTTCATGGGTGTGATGCCCGGCCTGAAAGCGTTCACCGCCGCGGTGCTGGGAGGGATAGGGAGCATTCCCGGGGCTGTGCTCGGAGCGTTGATCATGGGGCAGTCGGAGACCCTCACTGCCGCATACCTCTCATCGGCGTACAGGGACGGGATAGCTTTCGTCATCCTGATCGCCGTGCTCCTGCTGCGCCCCACGGGGATACTTGGAGTCCGCGGAACGGAGAAGGTCTAAACGCCCGTGCGGAAAATAACGGACATGGCAAAGACGGCCGCCTGCCTCGCCGCCGCCGCGGTTACGGGGCAGCTGCTGGATTCCTTCGGGTTCGTCAACCCTTACTGGGTCCAGATCTTCCAGCTTGGCTGCATCATGACCATATCGGCGCTGGGGCTGAACATCATCTACGGTTTCACCGGGCTGTTCTCCCTGGGGCACGCCGCATTCTACGGAATCGGCGCCTACACCGCCGCGTACGTCATGAAATCGTCCGGCGGCGAATCTCATCTGCTGTTCCTCGCCGCGCTGGCGGCCGGCGTCGCCTGTTCGGCGTTGGTCGCCTGCCTCGTCGGGCTCCCCGTCCTGCGTCTGACTTCGGACTACCTGGGAATCGCCACTCTGGGGTTCGGAATCATCATGAAAGTGCTGTTCGACAACGCTGACGGCGTTCTCCCCATCCTGGGGGGAGCGAGGGGGATGACCGGCCTCGCGAAGATGACGACGGTCGCGTGGACAATAGCCGTCCTGGGAATAGCGATGATCTTCGTGCGCAACATTGTCCGCTCCAGCTACGGAAGGGCCCTCGTATCCATCCGGGAAGACGAGATCGCGGCGAGGGCGATTGGTATCGCCACCTTCCGCTACAAGCTCGCCGGTTTCGTCATTGGCTGCGGGCTGGCGGGTCTCGCCGGCGGCCTTTACGCGCACCTGTACGCGTTTCTGCACCCCAGCAATTTCGATTTTTTCAAGTCGGTGGACGTTCTGGTGATCGTCGTCCTCGGAGGGCTTGGAAACCTGAGCGGGACCCTTGCCGCCTCGTTCGGCTGGATCCTCCTGCTCGAGGTGTTGCGGGTGGCGCTTCCGCCCGGGTATATGGAGCTGAGATGGGTTCTGATCCCGGTGTTGCTGATCGTGACGATGCTCCTGCGGCCGCAGGGGCTGTTCGGATCGCGGGAGATCCGCTTCTTCCGCGATGGGCTCGATTCATGATGCTCGAGGCGAAGGGGCTGACCAAGCATTTCGGCGGCATCATGGCGTTGAACGGGGTCGACCTGCATCTCCGAAAGGGGGAACTGGCGGGGCTGATCGGCCCGAACGGTTCGGGGAAGACCACCGTGTTCAACTTGGTGACAGGGATCTACCGGCCGGACCGCGGTTCAGTGTCCATCGAGGGGAAACCGATCGTCGGACTTGCTCCACACCGTATCCATCATCTGGGCGTTTCCCGGACATTCCAGAACATACGACTGTTCCGGAACCTCACCGTCATGGACAATGTTCGCACCGCCTTCCATCCTCGGATCGGTTACGGTCCTTTATCCGCGTTGTGGCGCGGCGGGAAATACCGCGAGGGTGAAAGGGAGATTCGGAATAAGACACTGGACCTGCTCGCCCTTCAAGGGCGGTGGCATCCGGGCCGAAAGTCCTTCTCCTGGACGAGCCCGCGGCGGGCATGAATCCTTCGGAAGTAAGGGCGTTGACGGATTTTCTGCTGGAGATCAGGCGGCGGTTCGATCTGACGATACTTCTCATCGAGCACCAGATGCGGCTCGCCATGGGAATATGCGAGCGGCTCGTGGTCCTGGACTTCGGCGAGGTGATCGCGGAAGGGACACCGAATGAAATCCGGAACGATCCCCGGGTGGTCGAGGCGTATCTCGGACGCGGGTCCGAAAGGCTTCAATGATATGATGCAAAGGATTATATAATGATATTAAGTATTGAAAACGTATATGTATATTATGGCAACATGCTTGCTTTGCGGGATGTCTCCCTCCATGTGAAAAGAGGCGAGATAGTATCGCTGATCGGTGCGAACGGAGCCGGGAAGTCCACCGTATTGAGATCGATATCGGGGATCCTCGCTCCCCGCGCGGGGAGGATACTTTTCAACGGAGAGGATATATCCGGGCTTCCGGCGCACAAAATAGCCAGGATGGGCCTGTCGCACGTCCCGGAGGGACGGGGGGTCTTCGCGAACCTCACCGTTTTCGAGAACCTTGAGATGGGCGGCTACGCCCGGCGCTCCGACCTGGAAGTCAGGGAAGGGATCGAGGAGGTCTTCTCGCTTTTCCCGAGACTCAAGGAACGGCGAAGCCAGATGGCCGGAACTCTGTCGGGCGGAGAGCAGCAGATGCTTGCCATCGGCCGCGCCATGGTCTCACGGCCGGATCTCATGCTGCTGGACGAGCCGTCGATGGGGCTCTCCCCCCTGCTGGTGGGGGAGATCTTCGACATGATCGAAGAGGTGAACCGAGGAGGGGTCGCCATACTCCTGGTCGAGCAGAACGCTTTCGCGGCGTTTTCCATCGCGCAGAGGGCGTACGTTCTCGAGACCGGACATGTCGCCATGCATGGCGACACGAATGAACTGCGCAATCAACCGGGGGTCCAGGCGGCATATCTGGGAGTTGTTCCGGGAGGCGGTTGAACATGTCCATGGAGCGCATACTTTGGTTCGACGAGCAGGTCCGGGCGGGACGCAATCCACGCTCCGCGGATATCGCAGCCAGGTTCAGGGTTTCGGTCCGCACCGCACAGCGCGACATCGAAGTCCTTCGCGACCGGCTGCAGGCCCCTCTCGGGCACTCCGCAAAGGGAAAAGGATATTCATACGGGGACGCGGCATTCGATCTCCCTTCCGCCTTCTTCCGCAAGGAAGAGCTCATCGGTTTGCTTTTCGCGAGGCGGTTGTTCCGGGACATACGGGCCCCCTTGAGGGAGGAGGCGGAGGCGATTTCCGCCCGGCTCGAAGAACTGTTCAGGACTCCGCTGCTCGAGAAGCTGGAGGAGACGGTATCCTTCGATGTCGGCTGGGGCCCGGATATACCGAGGAAGATATTCTTCGACCTGCTCCGATCGATCATTCAGCGAAGGGTCGCCCGGCTCGAATTCTTCCCCCGCGGGGAGGGAGAGGGAGCCGACCGTGATGTCGAAGTCGAACCTTTGGGACTGCATTTCTCGCAGGGCTCCTGGCTTCTTCTCGCACATCCAAGGAGGAGGAAGGGCATCTGCATTTATTACCTGACGCGCATCCGGGGAATCGAAGTGACAACGCAGCAGTTCGCGCCGGCGGCGAAAGCGGCCGGCGGTGACTCCGCCGCTCGCCGAACCATGGCGGTCTTCAGGGGAGGAAAGGCGCGGGATGTGCGGATACGGTTCAGCCCGGAGAAAGCCGAGTGGGTATCGGCGCAGGCATGGCATCGGGAACGGCGGCTGCAGTTCGGACTGGACGGCTCCGTGGTCCTCGAGATGCCCGAGGCACGGGTCGTCGAGGTCCTCGGCCTGATCCTGCACCTGCGCGGTGACGCTTCGGTGGTCGAGCCAAGGGAGCTTCGGGACGCCGTGGATGCGGAGGTCGAGCGCCTCGAGGCCACCTATCCGGCACGCAAGGAATAGGACGGTGCACTAGAGACCAGTCACGATCTGTTCGTGCGTCCGAAAACCGTGTCCTTCTTGAACACCCAGAACAGCAGGAAGATGGCCGGGAAAAGCAGCAGTCCACCGGCTGCAAGCGCGATAAGTATCAGCCGCAGCGACGCCTGCGAAGACGCCGCCGCCGGAATGGTCAGGTCCGGCCGGACCAGGTAGGGGTATTGCGCCGCTCCCCACCCGGCCAGGATCAGGGAGGCCTGCGCAACCACGCATGCCCGGGCGACGGAAAAGGAGCGGAGCATCAGGGAAACGTGCGCGCCCAGCGCCGCCGTGGCCGCGAGGAAGACGAGCCCGGCCGACCAATCGTTCCCCAGCAGGGCGTGGTAAAAATCCCCGGCGCCGCGCTTCGCCAGAAGAGGGACGGCTACCATCAACGCGGCTACGGCCGCCGATGACCACAATGCGCGCAGGCGGAAGTCCTCCCGCAGGCCGGGATCGTCCGTTTCGAGTATCAGATACGCCGATGCGAGATAGGAAAAGACCGCGAGCGTCAGGAGTCCCACGGAGAGAGGAAAAGGCGAAAGCCACGCCATGGAGGCGCCGACGGAATAAGTTTCGTGCGCGCGGATCTCGCCCGAGGAGACCGCCCCGATCACGACGCCCAGCAGGACGGGCGTGAGGAGGCTTGCGCAGGCGAAGACCGTTCCCCAACGGCTGTTCCGGCCCCCTTCGTCGTGGAGGTGATACGAATGGAATGCGAACGCCGCTCCCCTCAGTACGATCCCTGACAGCAGAAGGGTGACGGGAAGAAAAAGCGCGGTCGAGATCAGAGCGAACGCCTTCGGAAACCCGGTGAACAGGATCACCACCGCGACCACCACCCACACGTGGTTCGTCTCCCATATGGGGCCGATGGCATGTGCGATCAGAAGCCTCTGGGCTCGCCCGCGGGGGCCGCGGCTCAGCAGGTCCCATACGCCGCCGCCGAAATCGGCTCCGCCGAGAAGCGCGTAAAGGACCAGCGAGGCCAGGATGCTTCCCGCCGCCAGTGTCGAAAGGTCGTACACCCGCTATTCCTCCCTCTCCCGGGCGGCAGACGTGTCCGCCGACGCGGGGAATGAAGGGCTCTTCGACACCTCCCGCCGAAGCAGCAATGCGGCGGATACCCCCAGGGCAAGGTATAGAACCGAGAAGAAAACGAACGGGAGTGCGAGCCCCGTGACGGGGGTCACCGCTTCGGATGTGCGCATCACGCCGCGGATCACCCAGGGCTGACGTCCGAGCTCAGTGACGGTCCAACCAGCCTCTACCGCGATAATCCCGAGAGGGCTGCAGAAAATCGCGGGAAGCAGGAATCCGGGCCGGAAAAGCGATTCCCGGTTTCTGAAGGCAAGCAAAGCGGCCAGGAGGGCGACGGCGGCCATCGCCGTGCCGCAGGCCACCATTACCTGGAATGCGATATGTACCGGGAGGGGATCCGGCCAATCGGTCCTGGGGAACGCCTCGAGTCCCTTTACCTCCGCGTCCATGTCGTGGAAGGCAAGCAGGCTAAGCGCCCGCGGGATCTCGATCGCGAACCTCGTCGTCCCCGCCTTTGAATCGGGGATCCCGCCGATGCGAAGGGGAGCCCCGCGCTCGGTGCGGAACTGCCCCTCCATGGCGGCGAGTTTCACGGGCTGGTCCTTGGCCACGAACCTGGCGCTGAAATCACCGCTCACGGGAAGCAGGACCGCCGCCGATCCTCCCACCCAAAGGGCGATGGCCATGGCGTGCCTGTGAAAGAGGTTCTCCCGGTCGCGCAGGAGCTTGTACGCATGGATCCCCGCGACGGCGAAGCCGGAAGCCGCGAACGCCGCAAGCGACATGTGGACCGCCGTCGTCGCCCACGCAGGATTGAACATCGCGGCGATCGGGTCGATATCGATGGGCATCCCGTCGCGCAGGAGGAACCCCGCAGGACTGTTCATCCATCCGTTGGCGGAGACCACGAGAATGCCGGACAAAAGCCCTCCGACGGCCACGCCGATCCCGGCAAGCATGTGCAGCACAGGAGAGACCCTGCCCCGGCCGTACAGGTAGATTCCCAGGAATATCGCTTCCGCGAAAAAGGCGAACCCCTCAAGCGCGAAGGGGAGTCCTATGATCCCGCCGGAGAACTCCATGAACCGGGGCCACAGAAGTCCGAGTTCGAAGGAAAGGACCGTTCCCGAAACCGCGCCGACGGCGAAGAGTATGGCCGTTCCGCGGGCCCATCGCCTGGCCAGCTCGAGAAAGACCTGCTTCCCGGTTCTGCGGTGAGCGGCTTCCGCGATGACCATGAGTAGGGGCATCCCCATCCCCGCGACCGCGAAGATGATGTGGAAGGCGAACATCATCGCCATCTGTGCGCGCGCAAGCTCCAGCTCCGTCACCGGGACCTCCGGGCGCTATTCTACACCAAGGACCAATGAGCAAGGACTAAGGGCGGGGACGTCCCACTGGAATCGGTTCGACCGCCGGTGGCTCATTGCCCGAGAGGATTTCCGCAACCCGGTGATTGAACGCCTTCTCATCAAGCGCGGAGGGCGCGGTGATCAGGCTGAGCCGGATCGTTTTCCCGCTGGGGAGGAAATGCTGCTCGGCAAGACGCGTGCGGACCATCTGCCGCACGGCCGCCCGCACCAGGTGTCCCTCCTCGGAATTTCCGGGGGGGACGACGACGATCAGGTGTCCGTGGTCCCTTATCGCCCTTGCCGACTCCGCAAGGCAGTTGAGCGCCTTGGTCATGAAAAGGAGAAACCCCTCCTTTTCCTCGACGCCGAAGCCAAGCAGCGGCTTGCCGGCCGTGGACGTCCCGAGGGAAAATACGGCCCCGGCCGGCGGGGGGCCGCCGAGAAGCGTATTGTCGAGCCACGGTTCGAGGAGGCGCGGGTCGGAAAGGTCCAGATCGCGGACGATCGTCTCGGCAGGGCGGCGTTTTGAGCTGCCCGGCGCCCCCGGGGCCGGCCGCGAGACATCGACGCGGCCGGGGGTCGCGGGATTCTCCACCAGTGAAGTGACGATCGTCCCGTTTTCCCGCAAAGCCTCCGCAAGCCCGCCGGTGTTTCCCTCCCGGTAGCCCAGCGAAAGTAACAGGTACGGCTCCCCTGATATCTTTTCCCTCTTTGGCGTGTAATCCCCAGGGAACGATGTGAAAGCCGGGAGCGTGGACACGCCGATGAAGCGATCTTCCAGGAACCGGGCGTTTTTCACTGCGAATAGCACTGCATCGGCAACCTGCTCGTTCGTGGGCGGGTGTTCCGGCACAGTTGCCGCGAACCACTCCCTTATCCGTCCGAACCAGGACTCGAGATCATCCCGCTTGCCTTTGGGCAGGCTGCATTCACGCAGTCCCGAAAGGAAGGATTTCGCCGACGCTTCGCGGTCCTGGAAGGGGAGCGAGCGGTCGAAGCAGCGGACGAAGCGCTCCTGCAGCGACATGGACTCCGCGCCCCGCAGTCCGCGCATCGTTCCGAACTGCTCCGCGAACTTGCCGGCGTAATTGCGCATGACCCAATCCATCCGTGGACCCGAGATGAGACAGGGGGCGACGTCGGCGATACGGATATTTTCCGCGGCGAGCCGCATCCGGAGGGAGAGGGCAAGCCCTTTAAGCAGCATCTTGGAGACCGTGTATATCGTCCTGAACAGGTAAGGATGGTCGGCGTAGTGCGTGGAGACGTTTACGATGGCCCCGCCTTCCGGCTGGTTCCTCATTACGTCCCGGACGAGTGAAACCGCCGTCCACGGTCCCAGGAAGTTGCTGCGTAATACGGCTTCCCAGCTCGGACGATGCTCCCGCAGTACGTCGCCGAACAGCGAGAAATCGCCTCCGGCTCCGGCGTTGTTCACGAACGCGTCGATCCTGCCGAACCGGTTACGCGTTTCCTCGATGAGGGCCCGCACCCTCTGGGGTCTGGAGACGTCCGCATCGATCCACAGCGTGCGGCTTCCCGCACGGCGCATCGAGGCAAGGGTAGCGTCGGCCGCTGACAGCTCAGCTCGGGCCTTCTCCGCATCGGCGGGGGACTGGCTCGCAGCGCGCGGATGGCGGCTGGCAACCACTACGGTCGCCCGCTCCGCGGCGAAGCGCAGGGAGATTTCCTTCCCGAGATTGCGGATGCCGCCGGTCACCACGACGACCTTCGCGGCCGTGGAGCCGGACGCCTCGCGGGGGTCTTCCGGCAGCCCGGCGGTGCTGTTCTGCTCGTCGGGGAGCAAGGCTGCCCCGGATACCCTCTTTCCCTCCTCGACGAGCCACAGGACCGTGGCCGCGGTCTTCGCCGGGTTTGCGGTCTTGTTCTTCCCGTCGGTTCTGCCGGGTAAAATCAACCCCAGGTTGATGTCGCTTACGTGAGAGGGCGAAGTTCCGTCGGTCTGCGCCTTGCGCATCAGGGCGCGTTCCATCGATTCGGTCGCAACGGCGGGCCGCAGCATCGCCTGGAAAACCTGAACAAGGAGACGCTCACGGATTGAAGGCACTCCCGAAAGGTCCGGACCGACGATTGCGATCGTACCGTCTGTGCCGTCACGGTCCATGCGGCGTTCCGCCTGCCAGCAGAGGAGGCGCGGGATGAATCCGAACCGGTCGACGCAGGCGCTCCAATCCTCGAAAGGGAGGTGGGTCAGGGGGCGCTTCGCGTCGATGCTTCCGGTGAAATGGAGGAGAAGGTCGATGCGCGGGAGTCCGTCGAACAGCTCCTGCACCTCCGCAGGCCTGGAAAGGTCCGCGGAAAAAACCGTTGCCATGCCGTCGCCGCCGCCGGAGTTGATACGGAGGGCGAGCCGTTCCATCTCCTCGGGGCGGCTTCCGGCAAGGATCACGTTGGCCCCCGAACGAGCAAGGGCTTTCGCCGAAGCCTCGACGAGCGGCGCGTCCGACTCCGCAAGGGTGTGCAAAGCAACCAGCGCCACCTTTCCAACAAGGTCCGGGTATCGATGGAGGGCGGCGGGGGAAGGCAGTACGCCCGGCGGCTGTTCGTATGTCACCCCGCCCATCGGAAGCCGATGCCCGCCGATGGTGCGCCGGAATGCGACGTGCCGTACCTCGAGCGCCACTCTCGCGAAATGCCTGGGATGGACGAACTCGTGGCCGACCGTCCGGTCGAGTGTGTCACGCTCAAGAGCCTCGGGGGACACCTTCCGGCCGATGCGCGCGCGCGCCCGGGACCCCTTGTCGAAAACACCCGACCCCAACTGTATGCGCTCGGTGGCCACGGCCGCCGGGTTGAGAGAAAGGACGGAGACGTTCTTCTCCGCGAGAGTCCATGCAAGGTAGTCCCCGAGGGCCAGCTTGGCGGACTGGGCCGATGTGTAGGGAAGCCGTCCGGGGTAGGCATGGAGCACGTGCCGGTGGATGCTCTCGCTGTAATAGGTCCCGACCATGACGATCACGCCGCCATGCGGCTGCGTTTCCATGAGGCGGGCGGCCTCGAGGCTTGCGAGCCAGGAGCCCGTGAGGTGGATGTTGACGACGTCCCTGTAAGCGTCGAACTGCTCTTCGCGGTACACCGATCCGAATTCCACGGGCCCGGAGACCCCGGCGTTGTTGTAGAGGACGTCTATGCGGCCGAGCTCGCGCTCGATCCGTTCGAACATCTCCCCGACGTATTTGGGGTCGCTTACGTCCCCCTGCACAGCCAGGGTCTGGTTCGTAAGCCCCAGGAAGCGGATCAGGTCGTCCATGTCCGCGCGGGTCTCTTCCAAAGGACCGGGACGCCTGCCCATGATGACCACGTTCGCTCCGCGCCCGGCGGCTTCGAGGGCTATCGCCCTCCCGATCCCGGTGCCTCCGCCCGTGATGACGACGACCTGGCCGGCGAGCGAGGTATCCGCATACCGGACGTAATTGTAGGAATGGGTCCGGGAGACGGCGCGGCGGATGAGATGGCCGGCGCGGGCGGGATTCGTCTCCTCCCCGAGTGAAACGAAGAGTCTGTAAAGCGGGTCCGCGACGCCGCTGGCTTCGTAATATGACGCCATCCGGCTCCGGGTTTCAGCCGGGAGAGACTGGAAGAAACGGTAGCCTTCAACCGCTCCCTTCACCGCCACTCCGAACTGCCTGTCGATGTTCAGCCTTTCGTCCGGGAAAACCCCGTCGCGGACAAACCGGCAGGCAAGGATGGCGGGGATGCCTTCCGGCGCGATCCCCGCGGAAACCCCCGTAATCAGCGCCTCGACAAACGACTTCTCGAACACCCAGTGCACGCGGTGATGGCCGTCTATGAATTTCGCAGAGGGGCGTTCCAGGTCGGATATGACATGGATGCTCCGGGGAGCACCCTTTTCCCCAAGAGGATCGGTTCCGGCGTCCTGGCCGTTGCCCGGGGAGGCATTTCCACGCTGCTTCAGAACGACATCGGCCGCCGCTGCGAGCAGGGAGGCGAATTCCCGTGCCTTCCGGCCCGCCCACGGTTCCACGCATATCCCGCCGTTCTCCATCCGGAGGCCCTCGTACCCGGGGTCGGCGTCCAGGGCGTGCGATCGGATTGCGATGCCGATCAGCGCGGATATTTCCTCGCGCGCACTTTCCGGAGTGTCAGGCGAAAGTGCGAGCTTGCGCAGGACCTGCAGGGCCCGCTCGGCGTCTCCGTCGTCGAGCGCTTTCCTCCCCTGGCCCAACTGTTCGCGGACGATCTCCTCGCGCGTCTCCTTCAGCACCGTTTCCACATGTTGCCGGTACTTCATGCCCATGGCGCGGGCGCGGGAGACCACCTCGCCGATCCTTCGGTCGTCGGTCCCGAACGCCGCGGAAAGCTCCTCCATGCGAAACTCGTCCGGCTCGTAGGACGCGCCCAGGATGCGGTCGAAGTAGGGGAAATCGCGGTCCCGTCCCGCCTCACCGGCGATGAAGCGGTTCAGGTCGCTCACGTCGCTTCCGTCTGCGGAGGGCGTCGATGCGTTGAACGCCGATTCGCAAAGAACCGCGACCATGTGAGGCATATCGAAGACCCACTCGATGACTGGATGCAGAACCCCCTGCAGGAGCAGGTGGGGGTGCAAGCGTGTTTTCGTAAAGAAAGCCTTCGTTATGAATATGCACGGGGAAGCGTTTCCTTCCTCCAGAAGCCGTTTTTTCCCAAGCCACAGGAGATCCCGTCCTTTCCGGACAAGGAGGACCTCGCAGGTCGGCCGTGCATTTTCCCTGGGAAAGCCGATTCTGTCGTCGAGATCCACGACCGAAACTCCGATTTCTCCCTTCCGGAGAATACGGGCGGCGCGCTCCTGGAGGCTGGCTCCCCCCTTGCCTGGAATGAAGGATGCGATCGCTTCCGAAACGGCGCGACCGCGAAGAAGGGAAAGGATTTCCTTCATCGCCGCGGCGGGAAGGTCGGCGACCCTTCCTTCCGCTTCCTTCTCCATTATGAGCGAAGCGATCCTGCCGATTTCCTCGAAGTCGATCCTGCGGTCTCCGGGGGCTTTCTTCGAGATCGGTCCCGCGTTCCTCATCGGATCTCCGGAATCGATAAGATCGTTAGGAGCGATGATTGGAGCGGATCCTTCTCCACGAACCGCCTCACCCATTCCTGTCCCCCGGGGGAGGCGGTCACATCACCGAACGCCCTGGCGTCGTTCGCGAGACCCGCTGCGAAGCCGTTTTCGTATCCGTGGATCATCGCCCGGATCGCCGCTCCTCCGGCGGCCATGCGCGCGGCCCTGGGATCCGCCGCTCCAGAGGCATCCGGCGCGGGGGCGGAAAGGATATCCCGAATTTCTTTGCGCCCGGCGAGCTCTTTCAGGGCGTCCATTTGTCTTGATGCCGAGGCGTCCCAGTCGACCCGCGTAAGTTTATCCTTCCCCGAAAGGAGGTCCTGCGCCAACCGCACGGCGCGGTTCAGGGCCGTGGCGGAGGGGCAGAATTCATTCGCGAGTCCGATGGCGACGGCGGCATGGCCGTCTACGGGCTCGCCATTGACGCACAATCCTGCCGCCCTCCATGGACCCACGAGACGCGGCAGCCGCTGCATCCCGCCGTAGCCGGGTATGATCCCGAGCTTGACTTCGGGTTGGCCGAGGTTTGCGTTTTCGGTCACGATCCTGTAATGGGCGCTCATCGCGAGCTCGTTGCCGCCGCCAAGGGCGAACCCGTCCACAACCGCGATGACGGGGACGGCAAGGTTCTCCAACTCCGAGAAGACCGCGATGTTTTTCGCCGCGAGCCGCGCTATGTCGGCGTCCGATTTTCCCAGAAACTCCTTTACGTCCGCCCCGGCGACGAAAGCCCTCCCCCCGCCGGTGACGACGAGGGCACGCACCTTCCTCCCGTCGACGGTCCCATGATCGCGGATCTCGCGGATAACGGCGGAAAGCTGGGACAGAAGGCTTTCGTTGAGAGCGTTCAACGCGTCCGGCCTGTGGATCGAGAGGATGGCGACCTCGTCCAGCAGGCGAAGGCCGACAAACCGGTTCTGCGCGGGGTCTGGCACTCGCAGTTTCTCGCCATGGAACCAATCCTCGTACTCCGAGATCGGGCGGCCGGGGCGGTCCGCCTGCACCAGGGCGACCCCCTTCGGCTTCCTCATAGCGCCGTCCAGCATCCGCTGTTGAAGTTCGGGGAGGCCGGACAGCAGGGTCACATCCAGGTCGTCCTGTTCCATCATGATTGCGCCGCTCGAGAGCAGCCTGAGGACCTCGGACGCCTGCGAGGAGTCGTACATGTGCGAGCCCAGGATGGATAGATCCGATCCGCCGCGGGCGACGATGTATCCCGAACGCATGGCGTCCCCCTCGTCGTAATCGCGAAGGACGAACGAGCTGAAATGCATGGTGCTCTGATCCGGCCGCTCGACGACGAAGTCGGGGCTGACCCTGGGACCGAATATCTCCCACAACGCCTTGCCCAGGGCTTGCGCATGCTTCATGAAGCCGGATGCGTACCCGGGATTCGGACGCCCGTCCGCCGTAAGGGGATCGGGCATCTCCTCCGGAAAAGCGAAGCCGTCGCGATCGAGGATGTTCTTCGCCGGAACTCCCATGCGGCGCAGGATCGAGATCCCCTTCTTTTCTTGCGTGCCGGATGCGATGACCGCGATTACGGCCCCGCGGGAAAGTGCGGCGCGGGCGAATTTGCGCGCGTAAGGATCCGCCCCCCAGATCAATCCGCGCCGGCCTGGAAGGAGCCCGATTTCCGCGAAGATCGCCTCCGGGTTTCCCTTGCGGAATATGATCTGCTTCTGGCGCATCCATACCCACCGTGCGTCCGCCGTGAGCCGGCGCCCGTCGTAGAAAAACGTTTCCTTGTATTCGCCCCGCAGACCCCCTCCGGTGGCGCCGAAGAAGGCGAGCCTCCCCTTTTCTGACAGCGCGGAGACAAGCAGGGGGAAGTTGGCCCCACCCGTGTGCTCGAAGACCGCGTCCACCGGGCGCCCCACGTTCGACGCGAAAACCGTCTGCCTGAACGGCTCGGTCCTTTCCTTCCACTTTTCATATTCCTCGCCCGCGGGAACCGGGCCGAAAACTTCAGGGGGTATCGTCCTGCGGTCCACGAAGGCGTCCGCCATCCCCCGGTCGATCATCGACTGCGCAAGGGCCGGATTGGACCCCATCAGGATGACGCGGGCTCCGAGCCTTTTCGCTATCTGCGCTCCCGCGAAGCTCGTCCCCTTGCCCCCGCCCATCACCAGCACCGAGTCGCCGGGCGATACACGAAGCCTTTCCACGATCGCGCGGTAGGCGGTGCCGAAGGTGAGAAGCATCGCCGCAAGGCGTTCTGGAGTGTGACGGCGCAGAGGCGATGGGACCGGTATGGCCCTTTCCTCGTCCACGATCGCGAATTGCGCGTTGAAGCCGTCGTGGGTTTCGTAACCGCGGATGCTTCTTCCTGTCCAGGAATCCAGGATCACCGCCTGTCCGGCCTTTACGCGGGTTACGGCGGGACCCGCGTCCACGACTATTCCGAGGGCGTCGCTTCCGGGGACATGGATCGTGGCGGTATCGCCGCGCCCGAATACAGGGACGGGGAGCCCGAGCGAAGCGAAGTTGGTGTTGAAGTTCGGCCC
>JAENIX010000121.1 GCA_016844415.1 Actinomycetota bacterium
TGCGCAGAGTCCCGAGGGCGAATGACGATATCGATGTCCCGGTCGAGCAAGGTGATGAACCGGACGAGCCGCTCGGACGAAAAACGACTCAGCTTGTAGTTCCTGAGGTCGGAGACGTGCGGCTGCGGAACACCGAACCGTTTCGCGACCGCGGCCTGACTGAGACGATGTTCATCGATCAATTCGTTCAGGCGAACCGCGAGCTGCACACGAAGCTTCCTGTCCTCCGAACCGGTAAGGCCGAGGTCTTGAAAGACGTTTCCGGTGCCGGCTACGACCGCTTCACGCTTCTTTCCCGCCATACCTCACCTCGTAGTCTTCCGAGGCCGCCCGGAGCCGATCGTGAATCCGGTCCTGATCGACTCGAGCCGTGCGGATCCCGGATGGAGACTTTTTCTGGAAGCAGTGCAACACATAAACAGCCTCCGAGAACCGAACGGTATAGACCGCCCGGTATGTATTCCCCCGGTGGTCCTCGATGATTTCTAAAACACCGGTACCTTCGCCCTTCCAAGGCTTGGCGTTGGGGGGCTTCCCGCCGATCTGCACCAAATAGAGCGCGTATCCAAAGTCGTCGACCACCTCCTCGGGAAAATCGAGCAGGTCGGCTTTCGCCGACCCGACCCAGTGAAGTGGCTTTTCCGGAAGGGTGCGCTTCATGTCGCCAATAATATATACCTATTTAGGTATAAGTGTAAGGGATATTTCTCCGCCGCTCCCTGGACGTTTCATGGTACCGAAGGGGGGACTCGACCGATCAGGCTCCGGCGTTCACGCCTACGCCCCCGCGGCCGGCTCACCCGCCTGTCGGGCTCCGCAAGGTCGCCCTATTCCTCGCTACTCGCTCGGCGGCGGTCTCGCGTTCGAGTCCCCGCAGAGCACCACAAAATGAAAAGGGAGCAACGGAAGATCTCCGAGCTCCCTGAAATAATTCATCATGGTGCCGAAGGGGGGACTCGAACCCCCACGGGTTTCCCCACCACCCCCTCAAGATGGCGTGTCTACCAAGTTCCACCACTTCGGCACGCGAGGCTCCCGGCGAGATGCCCGTGTCTCCGAACTTTTCCCGGATCCTGTCCACCGCCCGGTTGAGCTTCTCCCTCTTTTCTGGCGAAGGAGACGGCGGCGCAGCTGTCGGTTGCGCTGGTGCTTTTATATTCGCAATCGCCCCGGCGAATAACGAAAGTTGTTCGCCGGGGTCGGCGGGGTACACGGCCTTCCCCTCCTCCCCCGCCGACAGGTTGGACAGCGATATCCCGAGGAGCCGCACCGGCCGCTTTCCGGCATCCGTCTTCGGCAGAAGCGCAAGGACGCTACGGTATAATTCCCCGCCGTCGTCGGAAGGGTGATTCAGTGTATCGGCGCGCGTGACGAGGGTAAAGTCGCTGTACTTCACCTTAAGCGTTATCGTCCTTCCCTTGACGCCGTTGCGTCGCATACGAGCTGATACGCGAGTGGAAAGAGAAAGCAGCTCCGCCTTAATGGACTCCATGTCCGTGAGGTCTTCCGGATATGTGTCCTCGTGTCCCATGGACCTTGCTTCCCTCTCGCTTTCCACCTCCCGGTCGTCGATCCCCCGGGAAAGCCGATGCAGCCATACACCGTTCCTGCCAAGTTTCCTCTCCAGAACGTCTTCGGGAACGCCGCTTAAGTCTCCGATGGTCGATACACCCATCCGGCGAAGCGTTTCCCCGGTGACCTTTCCAACTCCCCAGAGCTTTCCCACGGGCAAGGGGGACAAAAACTCCTTCTCTCCACCGGGCGGAACGACGGTGAGCCCATCGGGCTTGTTCATGTCGGAGGCGATCTTCGCCAGCAGCTTGTTGGCTGCGACGCCGGCCGAAACGGTAAGCCCCGTCTCCTCGCGCACTGAAGACCGGATCTTCCCCGCGATGTACACGGGCATCCCGAACAGGCGGACGGAGTCCGTCACATCCAGGAACGCCTCGCGGTGGTAGATATCGAAAACCCGTCCTGACATCTCCTGATACCGCTTCATACGCAAGGGGAGGAAGATCCCCCCCGGGCAGAGCCGTTTCGCCGTCGCCATCGGCTGGGCGGAGTGGACCCCGAACTTCCTCGCCTCATAGGAGGCCGCGCAGACCACTCCCCTCCTCTCGCTTCCGCCGACGATGACCGGCTTCCCTGTAAGTCCCGGGTTGTCCAGCGTCTCGACGGAAGCGTAGAAGGCGTCCAGGTCCAGGTGGAGGATATGTCTTCGGCGGGCGACGGTCACGGATACTTGCGGGGGATTCACATGTCCGTCCCCGCCTTGTAGGAGCTGCGCACCAGCGGACCGGCGGCGACCCGCGTGAAACCCATCTTCCTCGCCGCATTCGCGTATTCGGAAAACGTCTCCACGGGCAAGTACTCCTTTGCCGGCGGATGGTTTTTCGAAGGGGGAAGGTACTGCCCCAGCGTAACCGACGTGGCTCCCGCCGCACGCAGGTCTTCCAGCACGGAAAGCACCTCGTCGCGGGTCTCGCCGAGACCGACCATCAGCCCAGACTTCAGCTCCAGACGGGGGGACATCATGTGCGCCCTTGCCAGGAGTTCCAGGGAACGCATGTAGACCGCCTTCTGCCGCACCTCTGGGTACAAGCGGGGAACGGTCTCCACGTTGTGAGCCAGGATGTTAGGGCGAGCTCCCACCACCTTCTTCAACGCACTCCAGTTCCCCCCGAAATCAGGCACGAGAAGCTCGATCGTCGTCGAGGGGGAGCGTTTCCGGATCTCCTTCACCACGGCGACGAAGTGGGAGCTCCCTCCATCCGGAAGGTCGTCGCGCGTGACCGACGTCACGACAAGGTGCTTCCAAGCCAGTTCCACCACGGCCCAGGCGACCCGGGACGGCTCGTACGGATCGGGCGATTGCGGCGTCCCGGAAGGTACGGCGCAAAAACCACAACCGCGTGTGCACGTTCCTCCGAGAATGAGGATCGTCGCGGTCTTCTCGTCCCAGCACTCCCCCACGTTCGGGCACCGCGCGTCGCGGCACACCGTCCGCAGGCCGTACCGGCGAAGCACCTCGGCGACCTTCTCAACGTTCTCTCCCGAAGGTGCCCGGACCTTGAGCCACGGTGGACGTATGAGCGGGACAGGGTGCTTCATGAGAACCCCAGCAGATGCTTGCCGCAGGCGAAAGCCACGGCTTCCCGGACCGCCTCCATCGGAAGCTCACGTCCGGTCACTTCCGCGACGGAAGTGGCCTCGCGTCCTTTCAGCCCGCACAGGTGGATCCGCCGGAAATAAGACAGGTCGGTGTCCACGTTCAAGGCGAATCCGTGGTACGTGATCCAGCGCCGCACCCCGATGCCGATGGACGCGATCTTCTTCTCCCCCACCCACACTCCGGTCAACCCATCGATCCTCCGACCACCGATACCGAAGTCCGACAGCGCATCGATGAGCGCCTCCTCGACGCAGCGAATGAACCGATGGACGTCGGGCCTTGCCAGCAGCACGATAGGGTAGCCGACCAACTGCCCGGGGCCATGATAGGTTATGTCGCCGCCCCGCGAGACTCGTTCCACCGCGATTCCTTCACTCAGGAGCGATTCGGTGGAGACAAGGAGATTCGCTTCGCTGCCGATCCGCCCGATCGTATAGACATGGGGGTGCGTCAGCAGGAGGAGCGTGTCCGGGATCTCGCCCAATGCCCTCCGTTCGACGCATTCCATCTGAAATTTCATCGCCTTCCGGTACTCGATATGTCCGAGCCAGGCCGACTCCATCGCATCCTTCCACTAATGGGCAATATCGCCCGCTTCGAGAAATTCCCTCACGCGGAACAGGAAACCGTTCCCGGCCACGCCGTCGATGATGCGATGGTCGTATCCGAGCGTCAGGTACATCATCGGGCGGATGACGATCGCCTCCTCGCCGTCCGCTTGCGCGACGACGGGCCGCTTCACAATCTGTCCGATCCGGAGAATGCCCACCTGGGGCTGATGGATGATCGGCGTCCCGAAGAGATTCCCTTTCGGCCCCGGGTTCGTGATGCTGAACGTGCCTCCCGCCAGTTCGTCCGGCATGATCTTGTGCGTTTTGGCCCGCGCCGCGAAATCCTCGACGGCCTTTCCAAGCTCCAGGAGAGACTTCTTGTCCGCGTCCCGGATGACCGGCACTATCAGCCCGCGGTCCGTGTCGACGGCAACGCCCACATGTATCGCCTTCCGGATGATCGTGGTCTCACCCGCAACCGACGCGTTCATGATCGGAAACTCCTTCAGCGCCCGAACCGTAGCGAAGATCACGAAGGGCATGTAGGTCAGCGACACCCCCTCCTTTTTCATCCCCTCGCGCAGCGCCGCGATCCGGTGCATGTCGACCTCGGCGAACGTGTGGACGTGAGGAGATGTGCGCTTGCTCATCACCATGTGCTCCGCGATCCGCTTACGGATCGGGGTGAACGGGATCACCTGGTCCCCTTCCCCCACCGCTGGTTGCACCGCCGGCGGTGGCGTGGAAACAGGCGGCGCGGCGGGGACAGCCGCCCCGGCGGTCCCCCTGGCGGCAAGATAGTTCTCGGCATCCTTCTTCGTCACGCGGCCGTCTATGCCGGTGCCGGGAATCCTCAACAGGTCGATGCCGTGCTCGACCGCCATGCGGGCCACCACAGGGGAGATCCGCACCCTCGTTGTTCCAGGTAAAGGCGCGGGAGAAGGAGGAGGCGCAGACGGCTCTACGCGCGGCGGGGCGGGGATCGGCGGACCCGTCCTGCGGGCCATCGCTCCGGGAAACCCTTCCGTTTCCTCGTCCCACGGGGCCTTCTCGGGAGTCGCCTCGGGGGTGGCGACAGCCGTTTTCTCCGTCTCTATCCTCGCGATGACCTCAAGGATTGGAACCACGTCCTTTTCCTTCGCCAGGATTTCCACGATCGTGCCCGCGGCGGGGGAAGGGATTTCGGCATCCACCTTGTCGGTGGTGATCTCCACCAGCGGCTGGTCCTTGGCCACCCTGTCGCCCGCCTTGACGAGCCACTTGGCGATGACCCCCTCCACGACGCTTTCTCCCAGCTGGGGCATGATGACGTCGACGCGCATCTGCCTTACCCCTTTCCCCTTGTTTCCGCCGCCACCGGCATATCTAATAAGCGGCGAGTTTGCGGATCGCCTCTGTGATCTTCACCTGGTTCGGGAGGATGTACTCCTCCATGGGACCCGCGAAGGCGTTGTGCGTGTCCTTCGCGCACAGCCGCATGACCGGCCCGTCGAGCGATTCGAACAGCTCTTCCGCGATGCGGGCGGCGATCTCCCCTCCGATACCGCCTGTCTGTCTCGCCTCGTGGACGATCAGGACCTTCCCCGTCTTGTCCACCGAGGAGCGGATCGTCTTCCAGTCCAGCGGCAGCAAGGTCCGCAGGTCGATCACCTCTATGTCGATCTCTCCCGCCATGTCCTTGGCGGCCTTCATCACCGCGTGCACGGGAGAGCCGTAGGTGACGACAGTCAGGTCCCTTCCCTCCTTCCGCAGGGCCGCCTTCCCGATAGGAACGAGGTACTCGGAATCGGGGATTTCCTCCTTGATCCTGCGATAAAGGAACTTGTGCTCCAGGTAGATGACCGGGTCGTCGTCGCGGATGGCGCTCTTCAACAATCCCTTGGCGTCGTATGCCGTCGCCGGAGCGACGATTTTCAGTCCCGGGACATGGAAGAACCACGCCTCCGGGTTCTGGGAGTGGTAGATCCCCCCGTGGACACCGCCGCCGCAGGGGCCCCGCACGACGATGGGACACGAGGTCTGTCCCCCGTGCCGGTATCGGAGAGTGGCCGCCATGTTGACTATCTGGTCAAAACCGCACGAGATGAAATCGATGAACTGCATCTCCAGGATCGGGCGCATCCCCTGGATGGCAAGTCCCACGCCGGCCCCGACGATGAGCGACTCGGCGATCGGCGTATCCACGACGCGTTCCGGGCCGAACTTCGCGTGCAGCCCCTCGGTCGCCTTGAAAGCCCCCCCGAGGACCCCGACGTCCTCCCCCAACAGCAGGACGTTGCCGTCACGCGCCATCTCCTCGTGCATCGCCTGGTTGATCGCCTGTATGTAGGTTACAAGCATCTAATCCTCCGCGAGTAGAGGTCTTCCATGGCTTCCCGGCCTTCGGGCCATGGGCTCGCCTCCGCAAAAGCCAGCGCCTCGTCGACGATCCTTTTCACGCGCTCCCCCGTCTCCGCCCGGATGGCGGCGAGATCGTACTTCCGCTTCCCGAGGTATACCTCCCAACGCTCGACGGGATCCCTGCTCTCCCAGGTGACGAGTTCTTCTTCGCTGCGATACGAAGCCCCGTCGTGTTCCGAGTGGCCGTGGTACCGGTAGGTCTTGCACTCGAGGAAAGTCGGCCCTTCCCCCCCGCGCGCCCTGTCAATCGCCTTCTTCGCGGCCTTCATAACCGCGTGGAGGTCGTTCCCGGAGCAGACCTCCCCCTTGAATCCGTATCCGGGTCCACGGTCCGCGACGTCCTCCACGGCGAACTGCAGCTCGTTTGGAGTGGAGTATGCGTAGAAGTTGTTCTCGCACACGAACACGACGGGAAGCTTGTAGATCCCGGCGAAGTTCATCGCCTCGTGCACGTCTCCGCGGGAGCTCGCCCCCTCCCCGAAGAAGGCGACCGCCACGCG
>JAENIX010000284.1 GCA_016844415.1 Actinomycetota bacterium
ATGCTGACGGGCACGGTCATCTCCTACGTCCTGGCCATCGGTTTCATGCTGCGGATCAGCATTCTCCTCACGGTGGTTTCCCTGGTGCTTGCGCCCGTGATCATCATCGTGTCGAGGGAATACGGGAAGAGGTTCCACCGGCTCTACCGCAAGGTGCAGGAGACGCTCGCCCGGATGAACGCCACCATTCAGGAGAACGTCAGCGGCATACGGCTGGTCAAGGCGTACGGGCTCGAGGAAAAGGAGGAAGGGCGTTTCGCGGTGGATTGCGAAGAGTACCTGCGCAGGAACGTGTCCCGCGAAGACCTCCGCGGTATTCCACGGCGCGATCGGGTTCCTCGCCGGGGCCGGCATCGCGCTGGTGCTGATGCTTGGCGGCTGGCTCGTCATCGGCGGCCGGCTGACGTTGGGAGGGTTCGTCGCGTTCAACGCATACCTCGCGATGCTCTCGTTTCCGACCATGGCCCTGGGGTGGGTCATCAACCTGGTCCAGCGGGGCGGCAGCGCCATGGGCCGGATCAATGAGTTTATCCGCCACCCGATCGAGTCTGTCGTGGCGGAGTCGCAGGAGGATGATCGAGCGTCCCGGGTTTCGAAGGAAAACGGAGACGCCAGTAGAAGCCGTCACGCGCCGGCCCTGGAGTTCAAAGGCCTCACATACGCGTACCCCGGAGACGGGCGTGGGGGGGTGCTAAGGGATATCACGTTCTCGGTTCGACCCGGCGAAGTGGTGGGGCTGGTGGGCCCGACCGGCGGCGGTAAGAGCACGCTGCTTTCTTTGATCCTGAGGCTGTACCCGGTTCCGCCCGGCGCCGTGTTCTTCGAAGGGAGGGACGTGAACGACATCCCGGTCCACCTGCTGCGGCGCTCGATCGCTTTCGTCGCGCAGGATCCGTTTCTCTTCTCCGATACGGTCCTTTCGAACATATGCTTCGGGTTTGCGGCGCCGGACCTGGAAGCGGCGCGGCGGGCCGCCGGGCAGGCGCGGCTCCTCGCCGAGATCGAGGAGATGCCGGACGGTTTCGATACGGTCATCGGCGAGCGGGGGATCTCGCTTTCCGGCGGGCAGAAGCAGCGGGCCACCATAGCCCGGGCGCTGTGCACAGGCGCGCGGGTCCTGCTCATGGACGACGCGCTCTCATCCGTCGATGCGGAAACCGAACAGGAGATCTTCGAAGAGATCCTGGCCCTGCGCGGCGGCAGGACGATCCTTTTCAGCACGCACCGGATGTCATCCCTCTCCCGCTGCGACCGGATACTCGTCCTTTCCGG
Source organism: Actinomycetota bacterium (assembly GCA_016844415.1). Taxonomy (GTDB): domain Bacteria; phylum Desulfobacterota; class Deferrimicrobia; order Deferrimicrobiales; family Deferrimicrobiaceae; genus JAENIX01. The sequence continues at coordinate 1,273 of JAENIX010000284.1, forward strand.
CGGGAGGATCGCCGAGGAGGGGACGCACGACGAGCTGCTCTCTCTACGCGGCGAATACTTCGACCTGTATTCACGCCAGATGCTCGAGCAATATTTCCACGAGGACAGGGTGGATTCGCAGGCGCTGGACCTGCGGCTGCTGCGACGGTTGCTCATATACCTTCGTCCGCACAAGGGGTTGATCGCCCTGGCGCTCCTGGGGCTCGCTTTGGGGACTGCCTGCCAGCTTGCGGGGCCCTACCTCATAAAGATCCTGATCGATCGGCACATCACGGCCGGCCGCCTGGAGGGGATGGCGGGATGGATCGGCCTCTACCTCGCGTCCCTTGCCGGAGCCACGGCGTTCCTCTATCTCCAGATGCTCACCGTTTCGGTGCTCGGCCAGCGGATCATCCTTGCGATACGGAAGGAGATGTTCTCCCGGCTGGAGCGCCTTCCCGTTTCCTTTTTCGACCGCACTCCGACCGGCCGGCTGATGACACGCCTCACCTCCGACGTGGAGGCGCTCCAGGAGCTCATCTCATCGGGGCTGGTCTCGACCGTCGGGGACGTGGCGGTCCTGCTGGGCATCGCGGCCATACTCCTTTGGATGAACAGCACGCTTGCGCTGGTCACGTTCGCCGTTCTTCCCGTCCTGGTCATCTTCGTGGAGGTGCTGAAAAAATTCATCCGGGAGGCCAACCGGGAAATCAGGAGAATGCTTGCGCGGATGAACGCGTTCCTGCAGGAGCGCGTGACGGGCGTGGCGGCGGTCAAGGCGTTCGTGCAGGAGGACAAGTCTGTCCGGCAGTTCGACGCGCTGAACGAGGATTACGCCGTCGAAAACGTCCGGCTGACCAATTACTACTCCTTCTATTTCCCCGGGGTGGAACTGTTCTCCTCCGTCGCCGTCGCGCTCCTGCTATGGCAGGGCGGCTCGCAGGTCATCTCATCGGCAATCACGTTCGGCACGCTGGTGGCGTTCCTGGAATACGCGCAGAAGTTCTTCAACCCGATAAAGGACATGAGCGACAAGTACAACATCCTCCAGTCGGCACTGGCCTCCTGCGAGCGGATCTTCCACATCCTGGACGCGGAGCCGGCTCCGGAATATGTTTCCTCGCTGCCGGCCGCTTCCACCATGGCAAAAGCAGCCGTGGAGGGCGTGGTTGCTGCCGCGGGGAGGACCGGTGAGGAGGGGAGTGCGGACGGCGCGACCGCACCGTCGCCTGTTCCAGCCATCGAGTTCCGGGACGTCTGGTTCACATATGCGGGCGGTTCCGGCGCGGAATCTTCCCGCGGCCGGGGACCCGTCCTGCGCGGGGTGTCATTCGAGATCCTCGAGGGTGAAATGGGTGCGATCGTCGGCGCCACGGGCGCGGGAAAGACGACGATCCTCTCCCTTCTCTGCCGCTTATATGAAATCGAGCGCGGCAGGATATTGTTATTCGGGAAGGACATCCGGGAGA
>JAENIX010000006.1 GCA_016844415.1 Actinomycetota bacterium
TTTCCACTCAGTCCCTCGGCCAGCTTCGACGCCAGCGTGAAGGACGCCGAATTCCGGCCCTTCGGACTTCCGTTAAGGATCAGCGCGCTCATGCTCTAACTCCGGCCCGGTCCAGGAGTGTTTCCGCGGAGCGTCGCGCCGATTCCGGGTCTGCAATTCCCACCAGGACCATCGATTCGACCGTTTGGTGAATGTTCAATCCGTTTCGCGCTACAAGCCCGGTGAACAGCCGCTCGGCTTCCTGGTCGGGCGACGGCAACGTCCCGAGAACGATCGTCTTCGGGTACCGACTGTATCGCAGGAGGTGGTGCACTTCACCTCCAACGGTGGTGAACCGCGGATCCAGCACGGGGATGAACCGGTCGAGCATCTTCTTCAGCTGGGACGAGTAGCCGCCGAAAGTCACAGGCGTGACATACACCACGATGTCCGCTCCGATGTAGGAGCGCAGGACATCCCGCGCGCTGTCCTCGATGACGCACTCGCCCGGCGTCCGTGTCCAGCACCCGAAACAACCCGCGCACGGTGCGATGTCCATTTCGCGTAGCTTGAACAGCTCTACGTGGCCCACGCGCCCTGCGAGCGCGGAGGTCATCCCCAGGACCGCAACTTGAGTGAGAGAATCCCGCTCCCGGCTTCCGTCCAGTACCAGCGCCTTCATTTCACACCCTCGATCATCCTTCCCGCCGCGATGGATTATAATGCATCCGTCACGGGGCACGGGAGCTTCTATTTCGTATTACGCGTGCCTGCGCCGCAAGAGCAGGACCCCGGCAAGCGCGAATAGCAGGTCGGGCAGCCAGGCCGCGGCGATGGGGGGGAGCAGCCCTTTTCTGCCCATCGAGAGCGATGCCGCCAGGGCCATCCAGCAAACAAAGCCGATCAGAAGCCCCGTTCCGACGCTTCGCCACAATCCCACGGACCGCGGGGCGCGCAGCGCCATCGGAATGGCGATCAGGCCGATGATCACGTTCAGCAGGGGATACGAAAACTTCGCGTGCAGGTCCACTTCGAAGCGGCCCACGTTGTATCCGCGATTCCTCGACTCCCGCACGTACCCCGAGAGTTCCCTGTAATTCATCTCCTTCGGGGAGGTTTCCCCGTCGATGAAGCCCTGGATCGTCTCGGGAAAGGCGAACTTCTTCTCCGTCCGCGTCAAATCGCCGCTCCTGTCCGCCACGGAGCAGCCACGTTCCGCCGGGGAGCACCGCCGCCTCCTTTGCATCGATCCGCCTCACGAGGCGGAAGTCCCTGCCGATATCCAGGTACTGGAATCCGCTCAGGGTCAGGTTCGGCGCGTCGATCACCTGGGCGGAGAGAATGGAATCTCCCCCGCGCAGCCAGTAACGGTTCATCGAGAACTGGGCGGCGACCCGCCCGGGACGGATCCGGAGACGCGAGATTTCGCGCGCCTTGCGGTTTGCATTCGGTGCGACTATTTCGGAACTCGCAAGGGAGAGGACGGAGACGATCGCGCATCCCGCGACCAGCGGCGCGAACGCCCGCAGGGGACTTGCCCCCATTGAGTATATGGCGGTGAATTCGCCGGCGCGGGCCCTCAAGGATACGGTGGCCAGCACGGCAACTAGCACCGCGACGGGTGATACCTGGATGAATATCTGCGGAATGCTGAAAAGGTAGTATCGAAGGATCTCAGTCAACGTGGCGTTGTTCCTGAAGAGCTTGTCCGCCATCTCGACGAAGTCGATCACGATATAGAGGGCCATGAACCCGGCGAGGCAGGCCGCGGTCATCAGCAGGAGCTCCCGGAGGAGGTAACGGGTGAGGATGGTCATCTATTCCCCGTTGCGCCGCGGAAAAGGGCGGGCAGCGAGATCAGGCGAAGGTCCGACCGCCATATGATCCAGCAGGCCGCGGCCAGGACAGCGGCGTTTGGAATCCAAAGCAGCAGCACCATCACATCGGGCGCACGCGACACCATCGCCCTGCTCGCGGCAAGGAAAAGATAGAAGACGAGAATCATGGCGACCGTGAGCGCGAATGCGGGAGACTTTCCCCGCCCCCGCTGGAAGAGGCCGAGCGGCAAAGCGAAAAGCCCGAAGGAGATGCAGGACACCGCGAGGGAAAGCCTGCGGTGGAAATGGTGCCGGTAGGAGGCGCCCCTGCCCGTATTCCCCAATGACGCGATATTGCCCGACAGCTCGCCAAGCGTCAGCCGGTTCGGATCCCCGCCGTCAGCCGCCGCCCCTTGCCCCGCCGGCAGGAAATAATCCATGCGGCGGAACGATGCCGCGCGGTATACCCCGGCCGAGGCTTCCTCCTGGTGGATGGTCCCGTCCGACAGGGAAAGCCCTGCCCCCCTGCCTTTGCCGGCGGGAAGGAACTCCCCTTCCTTCGCGAATGTCAGCAGCGGATCCTTATCAGCGATCCGCTGGGACAGCAATACTCCGCTCATCCGCAATCCGTCGGATGAGACCCGGTCCGGGAAAAGGAGAACGCCGGGCGCGATCTCCTGGAATACATGTTCCGAAGTCCCGGCTCCGGCCCGCAGCGAGACGATCTCGGCCAATGTTCCCTGGAGCTGCCGGTTTCCCCACGGGACACCGTTCCAGACGATGAAGAGGCAGACCGCGAACGTCGCGCCGCACATCAGTAGAACCGGGAGGAGAAAATCCCGCACCCCGATGCCGGCTGCCCGGAATGCGGTCGTTTCCGAGTCGGAGCCGAGCCTTCCCAGCGCGAGCAGTATCGCGAGGAACAGGGCGGGCGGCAGTATGAACTCGAGGCAGGCCGGGAAAAGGGAGAGGAACAGCCTTCCGACCATCGACAGCGGAACGTTCTTGGCGATCACCATGTCCGCGAGAGGTGCGAACCGCTGGAGCAGCATGACGAGGGAGAATGTGAACAGGCCGATCAGGAAGGGTCCGATGGACTCGGCCAGGAGATATTTGTGGACGATTTTCATTCTGTCACCCGGCGATCCGGCGCACCGCGTCGGATAATTGCGGCGCAACCCCGGAATCCGGGTATAGTATCATAACTCTTAAGGGAGGAAGGCGGATGATCGTCGTGAACGGCTCCTCCGCGTTTTCTCCGAGGGCCGCCACCGCGGTGACCATCGGAAACTTCGACGGGGTCCACATCGGCCACCAGGAGCTGATCCGGCGGACGGTCGCAAGGGCCGGAGGGGCGGAGCTGCAGTCGGTCGCTCTTACATTTTTACCCCACCCGGTCCGGTTCTTCTCTCCGAAAGCGCGTTTCTACGAGATCACGTCTCATGAGGAGAAGGCGGACCTGATCGCAGGGTTCGGGATCGACACGCTCGTCGTGGAGTCCTTCACCGGGGACGTGGGCCGGATGTGGCCGGCGGAGTTCGCAAGGGAGATCCTTTCGCGCAGGCTGCGGGCGCGCCACGTGATAGTGGGATACGATTTCACGTTCGGGCGGGACCGCACCGGCACCCCGGCGGCGTTGGGCGAAATCGGCCGGGACCTGGGGTTCGAGGTGGAGGTAGTGCCGCCGCTGGTCCGCGGGGGCCTGATCGTGAGCTCGACGCGGATCCGGGACCTGCTCCTCGCCGGCAGGGTGCGGGAGGCGGAGGAGCTTATGCGCCGCCCTTACAGGATATCCGGACCGGTGGTGAAGGGGGCAGGCCGGGGGAAAAAGCTGGGATTTCCGACTGCAAACATCCAATTCACGCAGGATCTCATCCCCCTTCCCGGGGTGTACGTCGTGGACGCGGAGATCGCCGGAGTCCGCCGCCGGGCCGTCGCGAGCGTGGGGTTCAACCCCACGTTCGGCGAGAACTCGCTTGGCGTGGAAGTCCACCTGCTCGATTTCGACCGCGATCTTTACGGACAGGAGATCTCGTTGCATTTCCGCGACCGTATCCGCGACGAGAGGAAATTCAAGAGCGTGGAGGAGCTAGTCCGGCAGATAGAGAAGGACGTGCGTTTCACGAGGGAGATCAGGATTCCTTCAAGAAAGGAACCCGGCAGCGGAGAACATGACCCCGCATCTGCCGGCGGATCGGGGGGATGATGCCGCGATTTGCGGGGGCACTTGCGCTGGCGGCCGTGTTGATTGCAGGGTGCTCTCCGGGAGGAGGGACGCCCTCCGGCCCCGCGGACGCTGCTTCCATGCAGCAGGCGTTCGTGAAGGCGGTCGAACGTGCCGTTCCGTCCGTCGTCAACATACGGACGGTTACCGCCTATCCGCGCGCGAGGGGGCCTTCCCCACGTCCCGGCGCCGATCCGCTGGAGGAAATCGGAGGGAACCACGAGAACTCCCTCGGATCGGGGGTGATCGTCGCGGAGGACGGCCTTATCGTCACCAACGAGCACGTGATACGCGACGCAGATGAGATCATCGTTCGTCTTTGGGACCGCACGGAGTTCCCGGCGCGCGTCGTAGGGGCCGACACCCGGACGGACATCGCGCTCCTGCGCATCCAGCCGACCGGGAAGCTGCCCGTCGCAGCGCAAGGCGATTCCACCCGCCTGAAAGTCGGGGAATGGGCCATCGCCGTCGGGAACCCGTTCGGTCTGGAGAGCACCGTCACGGTGGGAGTGATCAGCGCCACGGGACGCACAGACCTGGGCGTGGACTCGACCGACGACTTCATCCAGACCGACGCCTCGATCAACCCGGGCAATTCCGGAGGGCCCCTGCTGAACACCCGCGGAGAGGTGGTGGGGATCAACACCGCGATGGTGAGCGCCGGGCAGGGGATCGGCTTCGCGATACCGATACACACGGTCATGTCGGTCGAGCAGGAGCTTGCGCGGCACGGGACGGTTCGGCGCGGGTGGCTCGGCGTCGGGATACAGGCCCTCACGCGGGACCTGGCGGAGTCGTTCGGAGCGAAGGGAGAGAAGGGGATCCTGGTAAGCCGGGTCGTACCCCGTAGCCCGGCGGAAAAGGGAGGACTTCGCGGCGGAGACATCGTCACATCCTTCGGCGGGAAGCCCGTCTCCGGGGTCAAGGAGTTCCAGAAGCAGGTTTCTTCCGCAACGCCTGGCGGCGCCGTTTCCCTTGAGATTCTCCGCGAGGGAAAGCGCGCCAGGGTGGAGCTGGTCGTTGGAGAGATGGAGAGTATGGAGCCACGCCATCGGGCCCGGAAGACGGCGGTGGACGCGTTGGGACTTTCCGCGGAGGGGATTCCGGCAAGGTTGTTGCGGGATCTTGGAATCGAGGGCGGAGTGGAGGTCGGCTATGTCGACACGTCGGGGGCAGCCTGGCAGGGCGGGATACGTGAGGGGGACATCATTCTTCGCATCGACAGGAGGCCGGTGGCGGGCATCGACGCCTACCGGAAAACGGTTGGGGACATCCGCCGCGGGAACTTGGTGTCCGTCCTGCTGATGCGGGAGGGGTCCCAGATGTACGTCGCGTTCCGCGCGCGATAAGATATCGATTCGCGGCAGGGAACGGAAGCGGCCGGCTGTCCGGCCCGGGGAGGGTGGAGATGGTGGTCATCAAGGATCCGGAAGTCGCAAGGCGCGTGGCGCGGGCAGTGGTTTCCGACATTGCCCTCTACAATGCGAAGAAAGTGGAGGAGGGGATTGCGAATGACAACCTCTTCGATCTGCTGAAGGTGGAGATCGGGGAGGGGAGGGAGTATTACGGGAGACGTGTCGATCCCGAGCTTGCCCGAAGCACCAACTACTTCAACGAAGCCCTGGTCGATGTCCTGGTCAAGCCAACCGGGCGCATCCCTTCCAGGGCTTGGTAGCCGCCGGCCACGGGTTGACCGACAACCGCCGTCTCACCGTCCCCGCGGATCAGTCGGGGGAGCGCCTGGACCGTTTCCTTTCCGCCGCCCTCCCGGGTCTGTCGCGCTCTCGCATACAACATCTGATCGCGGAAGGAAACGTGCGCCTGGACGGCGCCTGCGCCCGGCCCTCATCGCGCCTGAAAGGGAGCGAGATGGTAACGGTCTGCGTGCCTCCCCCGCGCCCTCTCGATCTTGTCGCCGAGGATCTTCCGTTACGGATCCTCTTCCAGGACGGACACCTGATCGTGGTGGACAAGCCGGCGGGGATGGTGGTGCATCCGGCACCAGGGCATTCCGGCGGCACGCTGGTGAACGCGCTGCTTTCACGCGCAGACCGGCTCTCGGGTATCGGCGGGGTCGCGCGGCCCGGGATCGTCCATCGCCTCGACCGGGACACATCCGGACTCCTCGTCGTCGCCAAGACCGACGGGGCCCACACGGGCCTTTCGTCGCAATTCTCCTCACATAGGACGGTTGACCGGCGCTACCATGGAATCGTGCGGGGAAGGCCGCACCACGCCGCGGGGACCGTCGCCACGCAGATCGGACGGCACCCCGTGCATCGCAAGAAGATGGCGGTCCTCCCGTCCGGTGGCCGTAAGGCGATCACTCACTACCGTGTCGTCGAATCGTTCGGGTCTTTCTCCCTCGTGGAGTTCCGGCTCGAGACGGGGCGTACCCACCAGGTGCGGGTCCACTGCGCGCACCTGTCGTGCCCGATCGTCGGGGACGAGGTCTATGGCAGCGGGAGAAAGGTCGCTCTTTCGAAAGGCCGCAACGCGGAGACGGTGACGCTCGACAGGTTTTTCCTGCACGCTTTCCATCTGGGGTTCGACCATCCCGCCACGGGGGAGCGGATCGAGTTCACCGTCCCCGACCCGCCCGAGTTCGCCGCGTTCCGTGCCGCCGTCCTCGAGGCGTGCGAGTGATCCCGTTCTTCGTACAGTCGACTCTCCTTCGGGCGGTGCCAGGGGTTTATCACGCCTTTCCCGGCGTCGACCCGGTGCGCGGAAGAGGGTTGCGGGATCAATTGCGGCAGGTGTTCTCCGTGCCCCCCTCCGGCGTGGGGACGCTCCGCCAGGTGCATTCGGCGACCGTGCTGGAAATGAGGGAGACCGACGCGGACGTCCCGGGCCACCAGTGGCGGGAGGGGGATGCCATCTGGACCGCAACTCACGGAACGGGTGTGGGAATCAGGACTGCTGACTGCGTGCCGGTCCTCATGGCGCACCGCAGGCTCCCTGTGTGCGCCGCGATCCATGCCGGCTGGCGGGGAATCTCCGCTGGCGTGATAGGGGAGGCGATACGCCACATCGCCGCCAGGTTCGGGCAGGATGCGGCAGGGGGGCTGGTTGCGGCGGCGGGGCCTTCGGCGAAGGGATGCTGCTACGAGGTGGGCGAAGATGTCGCCGCCACGCTGCGGGAGTGTCCCGGGGGGGACCGGCGCCTGGCGAAGGGGAAGATGCCGGGGAAGTGGATCGCCGACCTCCAGATGCTTGCGGTCGACGCCCTCATCGATGCCGGCATATCACCGCGGAACGCGGAGGCGGTCGGCCCCTGCACTATCTGCTCCCCGCGATTCCATTCATACCGGCGAGAAAAATCCTTGACCGGCAGGCAGCTAAGTTTTATCTATAGAATGGATTTAGTCGAAGGTTTCCCATCACCTCCAGGACAGGATATCCCATGACCGACACCGACATCCGCCTGCGCATCGAGAACGAGATCCTCGCACGGCAGGAAAAGAAATACTCCGAGGAGGAACAGGCCAACCACCTGATGAACCTTCTCATGGAGAACTATCCCCTGCTTTCGGCCTCGGTCATCGCCATCGATCAGGACGGGAAGGGGATTTCCATATTCGGCCAACGAGGACTTTCAGGCCATTTCATCAAGGAGATGTACGCCCGGAAGGACCAGCCGCTCATCGCGGCCGCCATGAAGGCGGAAGTGACGGTCACCGGCGGCGACGCGCGGGCCAAGGACCCGGGCTTCCGCCTGGAGCACGACTACAAGGTGATGTACGCGGCCCCGTGCAGGCTGCAGGGGGAGACGCTGGGCGTATTCATAGCGGATTCGATGCACCCCGACCTGCTCGCGCAGGAGACGCGGCAGGACTTCCTCGCCTACGCGCGGCTTTCGACCCTGTTTATCGCGCTGCGGAACCTGCGGGGAAAGGTTTCGCGGGTGCCCGACGTGGACATGGTGACCGGACTTTTCACATTCAAGTATTTCCACGAAGTGCTGCACAGGGAGATGACCCGCGGGAAGAAATTCGGGCATTCGGCGGCCCTCATGTTCCTCAAGGTCCGCAACCTCAGGGAGATGAACGAGGTCTACGGTCACGTCTCCGCGGACAGGGCTCTGGTCGAGGCTGCTGACCGGATCCGGAGTTTTCTGCGCGACGTGGACTACGTTTCCCGCTCCGGCGGCAACATCTACGTAGTGATGCCTGGCGTGACCAAGGCCGACGCGCGAGCGACGGCGACCAGGATAATCGAGGCGATGAACGCATCCCCGGTGGGACAGGGGGATGTCCAGCTGAAGCTGGCGATCGGGATCGCCACGTTCCCCAAGGACGGCGACACGGAAAAAATTCTCATCCCACATGTGGAGTCGATGGTGCACGAGTCGATGAGGAAGGGCGGAAACGCAGTGTCCGTGTACAAGGATTAGGGCGTCCCGTCCGCCTTATTTTCCTTGACATGCGGAAACCCGCGGGCAGAGAATGAGAATGGCCTTCAGCGGGTGTGCCTGCCGGAGCTTTTCAAACAGATAATCGACCAGGTACTGTCCATATCGTCCTGAACACCCAATCATCCGGGAGAACGTGCATGAATCTGAAAGAATTGAAGGGAATGCGGATCGGCGAGCTGACCGAGATCGCGAAGAACCTGAACGTCGATGGGGCGGCGGGGCTCAAGAAACAGGAGCTGATATTCGCCATACTCCAGGCGCAGACCGACCAGGAGGTTATCGTCTCCGGGGAGGGGACGCTCGAGGTGCTCCCCGACGGCTACGGGTTCCTTCGGTCCCCCGATTCGAACTATCTGCCGGGTCCGGACGACATCTACGTCTCCCCCTCGCAGATCCGCCGGTTCGGGCTACGCACCGGGGACACCATCACCGGCCAGATCCGGGCCCCCAAGGGCGAAGAGCGTTATTTCGCCCTCCTGAAGGTGGAGAAGATCAACACCGAGGACCCCGAGACCAGCAAGGACAAGATCCTCTTCGATAACCTGACGCCCCTCTACCCGCAGGATAAGTTCACGATGGAGTACGTCTCCGACAACTACGCCACCCGGATCATCGACCTGATCGACCCGATCGGCAAGGGACAGCGGGCGCTCATCACGTCGCCGCCCCGGGCCGGAAAGACCATCATCCTGCAGAACATCGCCAACGCCCTTGCGATCAACCACTCCGAAGTCGTCCTGATCGTCCTGCTCATCGACGAGCGGCCCGAGGAAGTGACCGACATGCAGCGCAGCGTCAAGGGCGAGGTCATCTCCTCCACCTTCGACGAGCCCGCGCAGCGGCACGTGCAGGTGGCGGAGATGGTGCTGGAGAAGGCCAAGCGTCTCGTGGAGCACAAGAAGGACGTGGTGATCCTTCTGGACAGCATCACCCGTCTGGCGCGCGCCTACAACGCGGTCGTCCCGCCGTCCGGGAAGGTCCTTTCCGGCGGCGTCGACGCGAACGCGCTGCAGAAGCCGAAGCGCTTCTTCGGGGCGGCGCGAAACATAGAGGAAGGGGGATCGCTCACCATCATCGCGACCGCGCTCATCGAGACCGGCAGCAGGATGGACGAAGTGATCTTCGAGGAGTTCAAGGGTACGGGCAACATGGAGCTCGTCCTCGACAGGAAGATCTCCGAGAAGAGGATCTTCCCCGCCATCGACATCAACAAGTCCGGCACCCGGAAGGAGGAGCTCCTCCTCGACAAGAGCACCCTCCAGCGGGTGTGGATCCTGCGGAAGTTCCTCTCCCCGCTGTCGCCGGCCGAGAGCATGGAGTTCCTGCTCGACAAGATCTCAAAAACGAAGACAAACAAGGAATTCTTGGAGTCGATGAACTCGTGATCCTTGAGAGGAGAAGGAACGGGATGAAGGAAAAAATCCACCCGAAATACGTGATGTCCACGGTCAAGTGCGCGTGCGGAAATTTATTCGAGACGATGTCCAACATGGCCGAGATCAAGGTGGCCATCTGCTCGAACTGCCACCCGTTCTTCACGGGGAAGCAGAAGCTGATCGATACCGCCGGGCGCATCGAGAAGTTCAAGAAGAAGTACGACCTGAAGAAGTAGGGCCGAGAGGCGCCTTGCGGTCTCCCTTCCCGTGAAAGTCATCCTGCTGCAGTGCACTCCGGAGCCGGAGCGGCTTGTGGCCCTGGCGGCCCGGCTGTGCTATTCACCGGCCGCGCTTTCGGACCTGCAGGAGGAGGTCTCCCGGAAGGACGTCCGCAAGCTCGTGCGGCGGGTGCTCTCGATGGGGCACGCCTCCGTGCTGGAGCACGTGGTGTTCACCTACGGAGTTGAAGGCATCTCCCGCGCGACATCCCACCAGCTCGTGCGCCACCGGATCGCCTCATATTCCCAGCAGAGCCAGAGATACGTATCCGCCGGATTCGGCTACGTCACGCCTAAGACGATAGGGGAATCGGGTCCTTCCACGGATCTGCCTCGCGATCCCGCGAAGGCGAACCGGAAGAAGCCTCTGGCGGATAAATTCGAGAGGCACATGAAGAGCAGCGCGGCCCTGTACGAGGAGATGGTGCGGTCCGGCGTCCCCGCCGAGGATGCCAGGTTCGTGCTCCCCAACGCCACGGAGACGAAGATCCTGATCACGATGAACGCCAGGGAGTTGCATCACTTCTTCGCGCTGCGCCTGTGCCGCCGCGCCCAGTGGGAGATACGGGAGATGGCCGGCAGAATGCTCTCGATAGCGTGGGAAAAAGCGCCGCTCCTGTTCGAGTCGGCCGGCCCGGGATGCGTGCGAGGCCGCTGCCCCGAGGGGAAGATGACCTGCGGGGACCCGGCCGGGGTCCGCAGGGAGATCGCGGACCTGAAAGGGGCGGCGCGTTGATGCGGATGGAGCCCGGGGGACCGGCACGCACTTCCCACCAGCCTCCTGCTGCTGCGGCGGATACGGGCATGTCTACTACGTTGCGCTCGGTCGGGCTCCTCGACGTAGTTTCAAATACGTCTCCGGTGCCCTCGGTCGCGACGCCTTGTATCCATACCCGTCTCCACCGCCTCGCTACGGAGCCTGGTGATAAATTAGGGCCCGTCCTCGGCGGGCAGGCGGTCATCGAGGGCGTTATGATGAAGGGGCCGGAGCTGTTCGCCGTCGCGGTGCGGAAGGCCAGCGGAGAGATCCGCATCAAGGACTTTCCGATAACGTCGGGCCGCGCGAAGCGGGCATTTTCGAAGATTTTCCTTATCCGGGGTGTGGTGACTATGGCGGCGATGCTCGTCATCGGCTACCGGGCGCTCCAGTACTCGGCGGACGAGGCGATAGAGGACGTGGAAGCGGCCGTCCCCTCTAAAAAATCCTCTCGGGACGCTGCCACGCCTGCTACCCATGGCAGCGAAAGCAAGGAAAAGGCGGCCCCCATGAAAGAAAGGGAAAAGGGGGCAAGCGGCCTCGCCATGGCGGGCGCCCTGGCGCTTGCTTTGTTCCTGGGCATCGTGCTGTTCTTCTGGCTTCCTCTGCTGGCGACCCGCGGGATCGCGGCCCTTCTGCCCGCGCTCTCCGGGCGGATGGCGTTCAACCTCGTCGACGGGGTCCTTCGCGTGATGGCGTTCGTCGGCTATGTCCTGGCGATCTCGGCGATGAAGGACATCCGGCGCATCTTCCAGTACCACGGCGCCGAGCACAAGGTCGTCAACGCCTATGAACGCAAGGCGGACCTGACGCCGGAGGCGGTGAAGACGTATTCAAGCCTCCACCCGCGCTGCGGGACGAGCTTCCTCCTCTTCGTGATGGTGATCAGCATAGTCGTGTTCTCCATGATCCCCCATGACAGCTCCCTGGCGGTCAAGGCGGGGATGCGCCTCCTGCTCCTCCCGGCGATCGCCGGGATATCCTACGAAGTGCTTCGTCTCACCGCGCGGAAGGCGGACTCCCCCTTCTTCCGGGCGCTCATCGCGCCGGGCCTGCTCCTGCAGCGGCTTACCACCCGCGAGCCGGACCTCTCCCAGATCGAGGTGGCCGTCGCCTCCTTCCGGCGTGTGGTTCCCCTGGAGACAGGGCTTGTTGAATAAACTGGAAACCGTCTGCGGGCGGATCCCCGAGCTGGAGAGGCTGATGAACGACCCGTCGGTCGTCGGGAACCCGCGGGAGATGCAGCGGATCGGCCGGGAGCTTGCCGAGCTTCGGCCGCTCGCCCTGGCTTACGCCCGGCACAGGAAGATCGCGCATGAGCTCGAGGAGAACGGGCAGCTGCTGGAGGCCGAGAAGGACCCGGATATGCGGACGATGGCCCGGGAAGAGATCGCGAGGCTCTCGGAAGAGCAGGAGAAGCTGATAGCCGAGATCCGCTTTCTCCTGCTGCCCAGGGACCCCAACGACGAGAAGAACATCCTGATCGAGATCCGGGCCGGAGCCGGCGGCGAAGAGGCGGGGCTGTTCGCCACGGAGCTGTTCCGCGCCTACTCCATGTACGGCGCCCTGAAGGGGTGGAAGACGGAGGTCCTCTCGCGGAACGAGACCGGGCTGGGCGGGACGCGGGAAGTGATCGCCATGATCGAGGGGAAGGGCGCCTACAGCCGCCTGAAATACGAGAGCGGCGTCCACCGGGTCCAGCGGGTGCCGGCGACCGAGTCGGGGGGACGGATCCATACATCGACCGTCACCGTCGCCGTGATGCCGGAGGCCGAGGAAGTCGACGTGCAGGTAAATCCCGATGAACTTCGGATCGATGTGTTCCGTTCCTCGGGCCCCGGAGGGCAGAGCGTCAACACGACCGATTCCGCTGTCCGCATCACCCACGTGCCGACGGGGCTGGTCGTTCAGTGCCAGGACGAAAAATCGCAACTGAAGAACAAGTCGAAAGCGCTAAAGATCCTCCGGTCGCGCCTCTACGACCTCGAATTGGAGAAGCAGCGCGCCGGCCGCGCGGACATGCGCCGCTCACAGGTGGGGACGGGGGACCGCAGCGAGCGGATCCGGACGTACAACTTCCCGCAGAACCG